>JAAUTJ010000243.1 GCA_012031475.1 Leptolyngbyaceae cyanobacterium SM1_3_5
ACTAGAGAATTCTAAATGTTTTGATTGATACCGCTTCTCCGAAAAATACTGGCGCGATCGCTCTATTTCTAATTTGATTTGGCCGTAAACGATCGCAAAAACTCAGAAAGTTTTAAGATCTGCGTCCTGACAAAATGCTTGCTGCGATCGCTGATTTCAAAATACTCAGTTTGCTGGCAATTTGCGGTAGCAAAATGAACGTTGTCGCTGTTTCTTTAACGTCAGGATTACCGTTTCTTAAAGCAGAATCGGTAGCGTTTTGGTGTGAGCTAACACCTATCGAATGGGTGTTGCGATCGATCGCGACCAACATTGAGAAACCTGAGAGAGAACACGACAGCCATGAGCCTCAAACGCAGACATTTTTTAGCCTTTCTGGGCGCGAGCGCAGGTTCGATCGCTTTATCACCCTTTGCCAAGTTTTCCATGCCGTTTCAGGGCGAAGCGGCGATCGCCAGTACGCCCAACGGCCTCAGCTTCGTACCAGTTAAAGGCGCGATGCCCGTTCCCACCGATGGCATTGCCCTGGCGCAACAAGTCAGCGCCTACAGCAGCTATGCCGTTGCCGATGATGTCGTTTTGCCCGAAGGCTTCACTTACGACATCATTGCCGCCTGGGGCGATCGCGTTGGCGATTCCCGCTTTGGCTACAACAACGACTACCTTTCGTACATCGAAGTGCGTCCCGGTGAAGGCTATCTGACCGTCAACCACGAAT
The DNA here is from genome assembly GCA_012031475.1 of Leptolyngbyaceae cyanobacterium SM1_3_5. Classification (GTDB taxonomy): domain Bacteria; phylum Cyanobacteriota; class Cyanobacteriia; order Elainellales; family Elainellaceae; genus JAAUTJ01. The sequence goes on from JAAUTJ010000243.1 coordinate 719, forward strand.
ACATCAGCGCCAAACCCTGGCTGCAAACCTTTGAGCAAGTCACAGGGAAAGCCCTGCCGATCGCCGCTGTGACTGCTGCTGCCACTGCCGCAGGTGAAGACGGCATCGACGTTTTGGCCTTGTCAGACGAAACGCTGAAAGGTCAGATTGAAGAAATCAGCCGTGAAGCCCTAATCGATTTGGGCTTGAGCGTCCTCTACGTCCGCAAGCAGGCCGATGGGTCTTGGGTGCGCGTGGCGGCTCCGACCGATCGCCGGATCACGGGAATTTCTGGTCTGGATGACGATCGCTACCTGAAATCGACGGGTCCCGCTGTCGCCATTTTCCGCAAGCAGCGCGGAATCGGCTATGTGGACGGGCTGGGCGATCGGGTCATCGGCACGTTCAACAACTGCGCCGGAGGCACAACCCCTTGGGGAACTGTGTTCAGTGCGGAGGAAAACTTCCAGGATTTCGTCCCGGAACCTGTCAACGCCGACGGAACCTCGCTCGATCCCAGCGTTGTGCCGTTCTACCTGACCGAAACAGACATGGGCGGCAAGGGCAACCCGTTCGGACTGGCCGGAAACAAGTATGGCTGGATGGTCGAAGTCGATCCGGCCAATCCCAACGACTACGGCACAAAGCACACCTGGCTGGGTCGCTTTCGCCATGAAGCCGTTGCAGTGCGAGCCGAAGCGGGCAAAAAAATGGCGTTCTATTCGGGCTGCGATCGACGTGGTGGACATCTCTATAAGTTCGTCAGCCAGGCACAATCACTGATCCCACATCCAAGGCAAATTCGCGCCTGCTGGAAAATGGAATGCTGTATGCCGCCAAGTTCAACCCGGACGGCACAGGCCGCTGGATTGCCCTTGAACCGAGTACGGCTGTGAATCCCGATTTGCCGAGCGTTCATGCAGGCGGGATGATCACCCTGCCGAAGCGTCCGACTGGCGGCGTGGAGAAATATACCGACGATGCGCTGGTGATGGCGTACAAGCGACAGTTTCCGACGTTGGGCAGCTTGTACACGGGATTCGATCGCGAGAAGCAAGGCGCAATCTTGATCGACGCGCACTTTGCCGCCAACGCAGCGGGAGCCACCTGCACAGGCCGCCCGGAAGATACCGACTTGGCCGCAGACGGCTCGGTCTTCATCGCCTTCACGTCCGGTTCACCCAGTTCCAGCGACGGCAGCCCAGATAAGCGCGTCTTCCAAGGACCCAACGGCGAAACGCCCTACGAACACGGCTGGATTTTCCACCTGATCGAAGACGGCAACGATCCGGCTGCAATGACCTTCCGCTGGGAGAACTTTGCAACGGGCGGCGAACCCGCAGATGGCGGCTTGGCTTCTCGAATCCCGACAACCTCGCCTTCGACAACGGCGGCAACCTGTGGATCGTCACGGATATGTCCAGCGACAAGCACAACATTCCGATCCCCAGCCGCACCAAGGCGGACGGCACGGCAGTCAGCCAGTCGGATCTGCGCGGTTTGTTCGGCAACAACTCGATCTGGTTCATCCCAACTTCGGGCGCGAATGCCGGAGAAGCCTATCTGTTCGGCTATGGCCCGATGGATTCCGAGATGACGGGGCCGTTTTTCACGCCGGATCAGCAAACGCTGTTTATTGCGGCTCAGCATCCCGGTGAAATTGGCGGCGTTCGCGAAAACATGGCGAAAGAAATGCGCCAGTATGCGATGAAGACCGTCAACGGCGAAATGTTCATGCAAAACCGCGAAGTGCCGATCGGTTCCAACTGGCCGACCAAGGGCGAAAACGATCCACCCAAGCCCGCTGTAATCGCCGTTCGTCGAATGGACGGCAGCGCGATCTAAACCACCCGATCCGCGATCCGAACCGTAGTAGAGACGCGAGATCTCGCGTCTCTACTACCCCGACACCGACATCCGATCGCCCGACACCCCATCAACTTGCCGCCGCCAACCGCCGATTGATTTCCTCCCAGTTAACGACGTTCCACCAGCTACTCAGATATTCAGGCCGACGATTGCGATAGGCCAAATAGTAGGCGTGTTCCCAAACATCGTTGCCCATAATCGGATAGGTGCCTACCATCACGGGGCTGTCTTGATTGGGGGTACTGATGATTTCAAATCCACCTTGGGCATTGCGAACGAGCCAAACCCAACCGCTGCCAAATCGATCGGCTCCCGCCTGATTAAACGTTTGCTTGAACGCTTCAAAGCCGCCGAAATTTTCGTTGATTACAGTCGCGATCGCGCCCATTGGTTCGCCGCCGCCGTCCGGCTTCATGATCTGCCAAAACATCGTGTGATTCAGATGGCCGCCGCCGTTGTTGCGAATTGCCGTGCGGACATCTTCCGGTAGCGCGTCAAGATTGCTGAGCAGGGCTTCGACAGTTTGGCCTTGCAGTTCCGAATGCTTCTGCACCGCTTCATTGAGCTTGGTGACGTAGCTTGCATGGTGCATGTCATGATGCAGCCGCATCGTTTCCGCATCAATGTACGGCTCCAAAGCATCGTAGGCATAGGGCAGGGGCAGCAGTTCCGCAGGGGATGCGCTCAAACCGCTCACTGTGGCAGGAAGCGGCTGGGCGATTGCTCCCCGCTGCCAGTTTGCCTGCACAGTGACCAGCAGCAGCACCAGCACCGCACCCAAACACACACTCATCGATCGCTTCCAAAATCTCATGGTTGCCAAGTTCAAGAAAGTGCAAGCCCAGATTAGAAGCAAAATGCTGGAAGTTCACTCTGCCTAAATGCTGAGTTTTGGCAGAAATCGGGTCAGTTTGGTTCAAATCTGGCGATTTTGGCGATCGAAATACTTTGCGCTGCCAGCATCAAGCTAGAGTCTTCTATTTCCTGATGCTGCTCGATCGGAGTTGGCTGTAGCAGCCTGTACTTGTAGTAGTAGGCCGTGCCGCCCACGCTTAGACCCAGCAGTGAAACCAACACTAGGATCATTAAAGCCTCAAGACGGGTATAGCCTGCGCGACGCAGATCCAGCCGCGCCAAAATTTCCGCCGACAGCAACACCAGCAGGTGGCCGAAAAAGTGGAACCAGGCCAGAAAAAACACGCCGAGCATTGCCAGCAGCAAAATCACTGAGAAATATCCCAGGTCTGACCGCAACCATTTTTCCAAAAACCGCTGAACGCCCTGCGAGAACGTCGTCAGCAAAAAGGCCTGCGTCAAGGCCAGCCCCAGCACGATCGCCCACAGTTGCCAGGTGACATTCGATCGATACAGCAGCCAGCTTAGCGTGGTGTATGCAGCGAGCAGCAGAGTGAGCGACAGCCAGGGGAGCTTTTTCACAGCAGAGCCAATAAAGTCAACGTACGCAAACTCGATCGCGGCTCTTCAATATTCAATCATTTTTACCGTTGCGCTGAAGTCAGGCTTCTAGATCAGAGCCGCAAGGACTAAGCACAGCGAGATTCTTGCGTTTCGATCGCGGGGGAAACGATCGACAAGTTGACGGTACTTGATGACTCTGGAGCAGGTTGAACAACGATCCATCGTCCGGTCGCTGGGTCTCGATAGGTCAAGAATGGGTTGGGCTTGAGTTGGGCTTTAGATGACATAAGATTGGCTTCAGTCTCCATCTTCAACCGTAATCTTACGGAGAATTTCGAGGTTTTTTCTTCGACTCGAAGACAGACTATGTAGAAGCATCCAGAGTATTAGTATTGAAAAATACTAATAAGGTTCCGTAACTTCAAATTTGCAATCAATGGATGCAGCTTTTGCATCCATTGAGAATGATTCGTTCTCCATTCCGCAAAAACAAGGACGATCGCGCCTAGTGGGATTCGATCGCCATCGGCAGATGCGCCTGCGAAATGGGCTGATTGTGCAGCACCATTGTCGTAGTCAAATTGGCCTGAAAACCAATCCGCTCATAGAATTTCTGCTGGTGCGTCGTCATCCAGATAAATCCGCTCCACGCGATTGACGTGCGGATGCATCAAAACGGTTTCGACTAGCTTGCGCCCCAATCCTGCGCCCTGATAGTCCGAGTGAATCACCACGTCCCAAATTGTGGCGCGAAACACGCCGTCAGATGTGGCGCGGGAAAATCCGATCAGCCGATCGCCATCCCACACAATCACGATCGGCTTGCTGTTGGCGATCGCAATCTGCCAGTCTTCGGGGCGGCGATCCTTTGCCCAAAAAGCCGTTTCGCTAAAAAGTTCTAAAAGCTGGTGAAAGGCGATCGCGTCGGGCTGCCAATCTTCATAGACGCAAAACTGAATTTGTCGTGTCATCAACTGCGAATTCCTCAAGTTCGATGGGCGATCGAGCCGCAATGTTTCGTGATCTTAAGCTCCAACCATTTAGGATAGATCCAGAAGTTTTCGATCGATGGGTGTTCGATCAAGAAAATGTTAGATTCATGACATTCCTTGCTGTAACTTTCTGCTGGATACAAGCTGCATGAGGTCGATCCCGCTGGTTCGCCGCTCCACTACTTTTCTGATGGCGATCGTTGTGCTGTGCTGCACGGCGATCGGCTGGAGCGCGGCGCGGGCAATGGACACGACCGGACTGGGAACCGTTGATCCCGTCCCGCAAAATCAGCAGCTTGGGCAGTCGCTCTATCTGCAAACCTGCGGCGGCTGTCACATCGTTCCTTCGCCCGCCGTCCTGCCGGACGAAACTTGGCGGCAACTGCTGCAAGACACGCAGCACTATGGCGTTCAGCTTGCGCCGATCGTCGATCCGCCCCGCCTTCTAATCTGGAACTACCTCCGCGCTTTCTCGCGTCCGATCGCGGAAGGCGAAAGCGTTCCATACCGCATCAACAATTCGCGCTATTTCAAAGCGCTGCATCCGCGTGTGCCCCTGCCGCAGCCTGCAACGTTGGGAAGCTGCATTTCCTGTCATCCCGGCGCGGGGGCTTATGATTTTCGATCGCTCAGTGCAGAGTGGCAAAACGCACCGTGATCCGGGCGGTTAGATTCACGCGATCGCCCCGCTCGAAGTGGTATTTTCCGCCCTCAGACGAACTGAAGGTGGATGATACGATCGACATACTCGAACTGCGTCGCCACACTTGGCTCTGACGCTTTGGCGCGATCGATGACGGCTCGATCGATCCCCTATCACCTTTTGCCACTGCCATGTTTAAAAAACTCCTGGGCGACCCGAATGCCCGCAAGCTCAAGAAATATCAGCCCGACATTGCCGATGTAAACGTGCTTTCTGACGAAATGGAAGCGCTCTCAGATGAAGCACTGCGCGGCAAAACCGACGAGTTCAAAAAGCGCCTTGCCGAAGGCGAAACCCTGGACGACATTTTGCCAGAAGCCTTTGCGGTCGTGCGTGAAGCCGGACGGCGCGTTCTTGGTCTGCGCCATTTTGACGTGCAGCTTTTGGGCGGAATGGTGCTGCACAACGGCCAAATTGCCGAAATGAAAACGGGCGAAGGCAAAACCCTCGTCGCCACCTTGCCCGCCTACTTGAACGCGCTAGAAGGCAAAGGTGTCCACGTGATCACCGTCAACGACTACCTCGCCCGCCGCGATGCCGAGTGGATGGGACAGGTGCATCGCTTTTTGGGATTGAGCGTCGGCCTGATTCAGCAAAATATGTCGCCCGCCGATCGCAAAAAGAACTACGACTGCGACATCACGTATGGCACGAACAGCGAACTCGGTTTCGACTATCTGCGCGATAACATGGCGACCGATATGCGCGATGTCGTCCAGCGTCCGTTTAACTACTGCGTCATTGACGAAGTGGACTCGGTGCTGATTGACGAAGCGCGGACGCCGCTGATTATTTCGGGACAGGTCGATCGCCCCAGCGAAAAATACCTGAAAGCCGCCGAAGTTGCCGCTACTTTGAAGCGCAAAAAAGACGAAGACGACCCCGAAGGCCACTACGAGGTAGACGAAAAAGCTCGGAACGTGCTGCTGGCCGACGAAGGCTACATCCTGGCCGAACAGCTTTTGGGCGTGACAGATTTGTTTGACCCGCAAGACCCTTGGGCGCACTATGTCTTCAACGCGATCAAGGCCAAAGAACTGTTCATCAAAGATGTCAGCTACATCATCATCGACGGCGAAATTGTGATCGTCGATGAATCCACCGGACGACGAATGCCGGGGCGCAGATGGAGTGACGGTTTGCATCAGGCGATCGAGGCCAAAGAGCGCGTCGAAATTCAGCCCGAAACGCAAACGCTCGCCACGATTACCTACCAAAACTTCTTCTTGATCTACCCGAAGCTGGCAGGCATGACCGGAACGGCGAAAACGGAAGAAGCCGAATTCGAGAAAATCTACAAGCTCGAAGTCACGATCATCCCCACGAACCGCATCAGCAAGCGGGAAAACCTGGCCGATGTGGTCTACAAGACCGAAGAAGCCAAGTGGAAGCGATCGCGATGGAGTGCGCCGAAATGCATCAGGTCGGTCGCCCCGTCTTGGTCGGCACAACCAGCGTGGAAAAATCCGAACTGCTC
>JAAUTJ010000244.1 GCA_012031475.1 Leptolyngbyaceae cyanobacterium SM1_3_5
TAGTTGCAGATTCGATCGGCGCGTCAAGCGGAAACATGCGTGAACAGCGCGTTGATCGACTGGCCGCGATCGACAAACAGCCAGCCGCCCGCAAACGCCACCAGCGCTACCGCAGCCGCAGGCTTCCACGCTCGTTTGGCCTGCGCTTCCACCCGACTAAACGATCGCTGCCATGCCGACATTGACCAGCGCCGCTGCGCCTTGTGCTTGCCAAAACCCGGAACCGCTTCGAGTGCCGCCAACACATCCGCCACCCGCGCAAAGCGATCGCGAGCGATCGGCTGCACCATGCGTTCGAGAATTGCAGTCAGTTTGGGATCAAGCGCTTCATACAGATCGACCTGCCAGTCGAGCGTCCCCGTGATGCTGTCGTATTCCAATTTCAGCGGCGTGAGTCCGGTCAGCAAATTGATCACCGACATTCCCAAAGCATACAGATCGCTGCTGAAATCCACTTGACCCACTTGCTGCTCGTCCGGCATGAATCCGGGAGTTCCGATCGCCAAAGCCGTTTCAGCATCGTGATCGGGTGGCGCAATTGTTTTCCAAAAAGCCGCCCCAAAGTCAATTAAAACGATCTTTCCATCGCTGCGCCGCTGAATTAAATTGCTCGGTTTGATATCTCGATGAATCACCTGATGGCTGTGAATAAAGTCAAGAATCGGGAGCAAATTAAATAGCAGAGCGATCGCGCCTTGAGCCGTTAATCGTCGCTTGCGAGTAGTCCAACCGCCTAAACTCTCACCGTCAACAAAGTCTTGAACCTGATAGGTTTGATCATCCTCTTGACAGTAGGCCAGCAGCGTCGGAATTTGGTCGTGCTGCTGCCCCAACGCATCGAGAATGCGAGCTTCTGTGTCGAATAATCGCTGAGCAGTTTCTAGCGAAATCGTACTTTTTGCAGAGGGTTTTAGACATTTGACGACGCAAAGTGGATGTTGCGGACGGTATTTGTCGCGAGCGAGATAAGTCTCACTGAATCCGCCTGAACCGAGTTGTTTCACAACGAGGTATCGTTCAGCTAATAGTTGCCCAATCATGTGAATTCAATTCCTCAGTGCAGTCGCGGCAAAAATGCCACAAGATTTTCTCAGCACTCCTGATAGTGGTGAAGATGGCGATCGAAGCTTCATTTTCAGAAGCACTTCTACCGCAGTTTTAATTCCAAAATCGAAAAGCTTAATTCCAAATTGGCAGATGCTTGGCCGTGTGAGTCGATCGCTAAGCTTGGGAGGGGATGACAATCGAACCAAGCTTATCTCTCATCGCAGCAGAAACAAAAGTTGCATCCTTTCGTTCTGTGATTCCCAGATAATTGGAATTATGGCAGAAATCCCTGTGTTCTAATTAAGCATGAATTTAGACTGACTGCCCACCTCTGTGACAGTTTAACAACTGTTAAGCAGAACCTTACCCGTTCAAGCCCGTCAACTCGCAATTTCACGGATCGCGATCGAACGTTTGATCGCAAGCTCTGCCTGAAATTGAGCGGCGATCGCCGCGTCGAGTCGAGTTTCGGCTTAGTGGGGAACTTTTGTGTCAGGCATCAAACTGTCATAAGTGGATGACCAAGTTGTCTGCACAATCGCATTTGCTACAGCAGGACAACCCGAAATTCAGGAAGAAATGTATAAAGTTTTAATAAAGTTGACTACCGAATTCAGGATTTCCCGGCCAGTACCAGAATGTAGAAGCAGCATTTCCACGCAGGTCGGCACAGTCCGTCTCGCTTTCAGAAAATGCAGCCTGAGCGCCTTCAATCCGCGCTCCTACTTAGGGACAGTTACTCGCGATCGCGGTTCGGTTTGTCACTCTGTTTGAACTCCACAAGGACTTGCTCAATGTTCAATCGATCGCTTCGGCCTCCGCAAATCATCCAGCCAGAAGATTGTCCAGCCAGAATTAACGCTTGGGCTTGATTCATCAACCCGTTAAGACCAAGCCGAATCAATCCGCAAACGAATTGCTGAAATCTCTTGCTTTCAAAGCGCGTCAAACAGATTTCTTGCTCGCGATCGCATGAGCATTTCTCTCGCACACATTGATTCACAGACGAAGTTAAATGGCAGTTAAATGGCTTTGCCAAGCGAAGTTTTTTGCACACATTCAAGACCTGAGAACATGATTTCGATGCTGTTGAACCAACTCAAAGTTCAGCCCAAAAATCTATTTGAGTCTTTCGGAAAGCTGTTTGGCTCAACACAAGTTCGCAAGCTAGCTGAGGAATATGAGCGGACGATTTTGTCACTGTTTGAACATCCGTTGCTGGCAACGGCTCTGATCGATTTCAACGGAAACTTGATTCAGAGCAATCGACGATTTTGCGATCTGCTCGGAGCCAATTCTCATGCGGAAGCCCAAGCAGAAGTCGATCGACTCTCTAACCAAATCCTCGATCAAAATCTGCGTCAAACGCTGGTTGGTGGCGAGGCAAACTTCTATTTCACCGAGAAACAACTCACTAACAAAGATCATGAGATTATCTGGGTGAAACTCAGTGCTTCGCTGGTCAGACTGCCCACTCAGGCGATCGCGCACCGGAAATGTTTTGCCGTTCTGCTCGAAGACATCACCGAGAACAAAAAGATTTACAGTGCGCTGGTACGAGCCGAAGAAAAGTGGAAATCATTTGTGCTGAACACGCCAAATTTGTTCATTCAAATCAGCAGCAGCGGCCAGATTATCTACAGCAGCCCATCCGTTAAGCACATCCTTGGCTATCCGGATGAAGAACTGCTTGATGCTTATATTTGGAAGTTCATTCATATCGATGATGTGCATCGATTTGAGCTAGCATTGCGGCTGTGGCAGAGCAATTCAGAACACAACAACGTGGGAATTGAATGCAGATTCAAGGCAAAGTCTAATCTGTGGATGTGCCTTTATCTGCAAGGACAGCAGTTCCCCATTTCCGCTGAAGCCAACGGGCTAATCATTGATGGGTACAACATTACCGATCGCAAAATTCTCGAAGCGCAACTGCAAGACACCGAGAAGAAATTCAATTCTTTGATTCTCAACATTCCCGGTGCAATTTTTCAGTGCGATTTGGACTACATGATGATTTCAGTTAACAGCGAAATTGAAAATATCACAGGCTATTCATCTTCCAATTTAATCTGCAATCGCGTCCGGTCGTACCTGAGCATTGTTCACCCTGACGATCGATCGCACGTCAAAAACTCGGTCATGCAGCTTCAATCGGGTCACCACAGCACCTCGATCGAGTATCGAATTATTCACGCCAATGGCGATATTCGCTGGGTGTGTGAGCGCAAGCAAAAGGTGTTTAGCGCCAGCGGTCAGGGTGTTTGGTTTGATGGCGTTTTGTTTGATATTAGCGATCGCAAGCGCACTGAGGAAAATTTGTGGCGCAGCGAAGCAATCAACCGAGCAATGTTCCGTGTGCTGCCGGAGTGGTTGGCGCAAATCTAGCGACTGTAAAGGCGATCGGGAGCTTCGTGCCATACGAATTAGGTAGCCATACAAACTAGGTAGCAAATTGCACAGCGCACTGATGTTTTTGAGGTGGCGATCGAGCTAAACGGAGATATTTTTGAGTTAAATTGTTGCGAATGACACTGAAAGACTGCTGAAGTTTGTCTGCCCTTTGAATCATTGAGATGATGCGATCGGAACTTATTGCTCTGAGTCTGCATCATCTTCTTTAATTCCTAAGCAAATTTCAATTTAGCTTCGTGAAAAATTTTCACGAAGCTTATCCTTGTTCGCAGGGCAGAGCAGTAGAATAGCTTTATCTTGCTTGGCAAGCTGAAATCGCTTCCTCTGGTAGGCAGTAAAAAGCCTTGTTTCCATTAATCTCCTGTTATGGACGGTCAAATTTCTACTTTTGGTTTAGATGAACAGCAGCAAGCCAAGCAGAAGCGAGAAGAAGCGGCGATCGCCCTGAGCGGCAGGGCGACCGATGCTGCCCAGCTTAAGGGGATTGAGCATCTTGGAGCCGAAGAAAAGCTGGCCTTCATTCGTGAACTTTTGCCACAACTGAGTCTGCTTGAACTGCGATCGCTGATCGACTTTGCTCAGCAGGAAGTGAGCGATCGCCAACGTCAAACGAACACATTCACAGCCGCAGCACCGATCACTCGACTGCTGCTTAAAAAAGACTATACCTATCAAAATCGTGGCCTGAAAGAACCGACGCAATATTTTGTATATCTCAGGCGCACAAAGCCAAAGCTCGATCGCTACATTGGTACGCTTTTTTACATTCCAACAGGCTGCACACTTGCCTATTCGCGCGATCCAGAAGGAAGAATTCTATTTGATCCACCGCACAATATTTTTGCGCTTAAAGATAGCAACAATCCACAGGTTAGCCAACTGGTGCGGCTAATTTGTCTGGAGCCACCGCCCCCCGAATATACGTTTGATAAACAGCAAGATGATGTTCCAGAAATTTATTTGCAGCTAGAATATCTTGACTCAAAAACGCATCAGCCGATCGCAAAAACGTCGTATGCGTTTCCCGCCTGCATGTATGAAGGCGGCAAGCTCGATCGCTACCGCTGGGAAGTAACTGCCTTTGTTCCGACTCCATCCGCTGAATCAACGGCGGCAACTGCTTCACCTGCCGCTCGTCGCATTCTTGAACTACCTTCCAAAGCTTCAACTTTCTATCTGGAAAATTTTGCGGACGCGATCGCCATCCCAGAGCGGATGCGCCTTTGGGTTGAATGGAGCGAAAAGGCCATGCCACATTCAAGATGGCAAATTGTCCAAAATAAAACGGTTCATACGCTACAAAATGCTAGCTCTCAGCGCAAGATTTTAAGCTACCTTGCCGAGCAAAACGCGATCGCCCTGGAAAGCTCGCTGCCCGTCCTGGTGCGCTGGTTTCAAGATTTAGGATTGGCCGTTTCCCAAACACCAATCCCCAGCCAATATCGCGCAGATGAACTCAAACTTGCCCGCAGTTTATTCATCGACATGAGCTTGCCACCGACTGATGCGATCGTGGCGCTCAAGCAGCTTTTCAACTTGAAGTTTGTCAAATCAAAATAAACAGTTGAGATTGGCTGGAGGTGCTGGAATAATTCATCTGATAGAGAGAGAATTTACGCAAATTCTGTAGTCTAAAGATTGTTTTGATTATTTCATGCGTAATTCCTTGGTTTGGATGATGGCGATCGCCAGCGGCGCGACCGTTGCCAATTTGTATTACAATCAGCCGCTTCTTGCCGTGATCGCTCAGGATTTTGACGTTTCAACGCATGAAGTGAGCTTGATTCCTACCCTGACCCAACTCGGCTACGCCACCGGAATTTTGCTGATCGTGCCGCTCGGCGATCGCACCGAACGTCGTCGCCTGATCGTCGTAATGACCGGATGCACCGCGATTGCCCTCGCCCTCGCCGCAATTTCCCCCAATTTGCCCTGGCTAGCCGTTGCCAGTTTTGCGATTGGCGTGACGGCGATCGCCGCCCAGATCATCGTGCCGTTTGCGGCTCAGTTGGCCGCCCCTGCCGGCCAGAGCAAAGTTGTTGGCATGGTGATGAGCGGCTTATTCATCGGCATTCTGCTAGCCAGACTCCTGAGTGGCTACTTGGGCGCAATCTTGCCCTGGCAGGCCGTTTACTGGATTGGCAGCGGCCTGATGTTGGGATTAGCGATCGTGCTGCTGCAAGTTTTACCTAGAAGTGAACCCGCCCTCCAGCTTTCCTATCCGCGCCTGATGGCCTCCCTGTGGCTGATCGCAAAGCAACCCGCCCTGCAAACCGCTTCGATCGTCGGCGCGATGTCGTTCGGAGCCTTCAGCGCCTTCTGGACAACCCTGGTATTTCTGCTGAACCAGCCACCCTACAACTACGGCAGCGAAGTCGCTGGACTGTTTGGACTCGTTGGACTCGTTGGCGCTCTAGCCGCACCGCAAGTCGGGAAAATTGCCGATCGCCGCAGTCCATTCTTCACCCTGCGACTCGGCATTCTCACCAGCGCGATCGCCTTCACCCTCTTTTGGATCGCCGGACACCACTTAGGCGGTTTAGTCCTTGGCGTTATTCTGCTCGACTTGGGCGTTCAAACCACGCAAATTTCCAACCAAACCAGCATCTACCGCCTGCCTGCCGAACTGCACAGCCGCCTCAACGCCCTCTACATCATGTTTTACTTCATCGGTGGCGCGATCGGCTCCTACCTCAGCGCATTCGGCTGGACAACCTGGGAATGGAGCGGCGTTTGCGCCCTCAGCCTTGGAATGCTGGCGATCGGATTTGCCGCACTAACCTGGCGAAAACCCCACAACTCCGCGATCGCCTTGAAGTAGTCCATTGAAGTAGTTCATCCAGTTTTTATGCAGCGTCCGCTTGCTATGATCCGCCTAGTTGAGGGGTGAGGGAATGGCAGGCGAAGTTAGAAAAACAATTCGATTCACTCAAGAAACCTGGGAACTAATTGGTGCAGAAATGAAGGCGACTGGTTTAACCATGACCGCGATCGCCGAATTTGCAGTGACAGCATACCTACAGCCCACTGAAAATCACGACGATCGCTACCAAGAACTTGTCCGCCCGCATCGAAGCGATCGAACAGCGCTTAGGCATGTCGCGTCAGTAGCTCTCGCAAATCATTCAGCAAATCTGTCAGCCGCCGAATATCTTCTTCTAACACTTCCGGGCGATCGGGGTTTAAGCGAATCACGGTTTCATACACAATATTGAGGTCGAGAACGACTTGAGGTTTCATAGAAGACGTCTAAATACGACAGTTGACGTCTATCAGAACTATCGCGATGTTTCCAAAAACGCAAGAGCGATCGCAAGTTGCGATCGCTCAATTCCATCTCAAAGCCCTTGGATAGGGGTTGGCGGTGTGGGTGTGGGTGAAACCCTTTAGCCTCCACTGGCTCGGAAACCAAAAGTTAAATCTTAACTTTGATGAATCCGTCCACCTCCAAAACACCAATCACCTCACACCATCCACCCTCCGCCAAACTCGATCGCCGCCCCTTCCAACTATCAAGAATCAGCAGCGATCGAACCCTACATCTTGCCGTTCGTCATCACCTGTTGCAGATGATGACGAATTTCCTGCGCCAGTTCCATGTCTTGCTGCATCAGCTTTTGAAACAATTCAACACAAGG
>JAAUTJ010000245.1 GCA_012031475.1 Leptolyngbyaceae cyanobacterium SM1_3_5
CGGTGAAGGCTGGCCCGGATTTCCGTTGGCCGGCGCGCGGCCGCGTCATTTCCGGCTTCGGCAAGGGCAATAACGGTGACGGCATCGCTATCGCGGTTCCCGAAGGCACGTCGGTCAAGGCCGCCGAGCAGGGCGTCGTGGCCTACGCTGGCAACGAACTCAAGGGCTACGGCAATCTGGTGCTGATCCGCCACGCCAACGGGCTTCGGAACGGGGCCTTCAAGCTGCTTGATCACAATTTCTTGTTCGCCCAACACCTGATCGACCTGTAGGGCAAGGAAGCTTCCGGCATTGCTGCGTAGCACGACGACCGAGACAATATCCTCGTCCTGATTGCCGCCGTAAACGCTGCCTCGTCCGAGATTGCGGCTATAGCGTAACAACTCTGCCAAAGGCTGGAATGGCAGCAGCGTATCGCGCCACTGAATGCAAGCGCGGCCTTCCGAGTCGGTTTGAACCTGTTCTCTCGGCACGTCAAACATATCTTCCACCCCGTCCATTGGGAAGGCGATCCGGGCGCGGTTGGAAATGCAGCACAAGGCTTTTGAGATACTGAGCGTCAGCGGCAGACGGATTGTAAAGGTCGTGCCGCGTCCGATCGTCGAGTCGATGTTCACCGTGCCGCGCACTTCGTTGAGGCTGGTGCGTACCACATCCATGCCCACACCGCGTCCGGCAAAATCATCGGCGCGATCGCGAGTGCTGAACCCGTGCAGGAACAGCAGGTCATACACATCCAGCCGCGTCATCTCTCTGGCTTCGGCAGGCGTAATTAGATTCTTCTCGATCGCTTTGCGCTTGACGGCTTCCGGGTCGATTCCTGCGCCGTCATCCGTAACGGAAATCACCGTTTGGTTGCCTGATGAAAAGCGCGAATCGTGATCCGTCCGGTCGGCGGCTTTCCGGCAGCTTGGCGATCGGCAGGCGTTTCGATGCCGTGCGTAATCGCGTTGTTGACCAGATGGGTCATCGGGTCATAAAGCTGCTCCAGGATCATCTTGTCGATTAAGGTTTCCTTGCCTTCCACGACGAGTTCCGCCTGCTTGCCGCACTTGAGCGAAATATCGCGGACGGCGCGGGGCATCCGGGCGGCAGTTTGGTCAAACGGAACCATGCGCGATCGCGTCAGCCCTTCTTGCAGTTGCGTCGTCACCTGCCGGAACATCCGCGTAATCTGGTCGCTTTCGTCCACCATTCGATCGATGTCCGAGGCCGATTCGCGCACCCGCACGATCAGTTCGATCATCTCTTGCGAGAGCGTGTGGAATCCGGTAAAGCGATCCATCTCTAGCGCGTCAAAGCTCAATCCGGTTGAGTGGCTGGCGGGCGCAGGCGGAGCGCCCTGCGAAGAAAGCTGATAGCTGCGGCGGCTGGAGAGCAGTGAACTTTCCAGCAGCGATCGCTCATACAGATCGCGCATCCGCTGGCCGACATCGCTCAACTGCTGCACCTGATACACCAAATTGTCGAGAAACTGCCGGACGCGCTCTTGCGTTTGCTCCAGGCTATTGCGATTGACGACCAACTCCCCAACCAGGTTATTGAGATTGTCGAGATTTTTGACCGAAACCCGCATGTTTTGGTCTTTGAGAATACCGGACGATCGCTTCTTCGGCGTCAGCGATGGTCGCCGGACACCTCGTTCGCTGGGTGAGCCGCCCAGCGTTTGGTCGGCGTTTTCCAGCAGCTTTTCGAGGTCGTCAAATTCGTTAGTGGGAGCGGCAGGCGCGTCGCTCAGCATCGCATCCAGGCTGGCAAACTCTTCGTCTGTGTCGTCTGCAAATCCTGAAACCACGTCTTCTTCAATTGAAAAGCCAGAGACAATCGCAGACTCCGGCTCCGGTTCCAGCAGGGCAGCCAGATCCGCAAAATCGTCCGAGCGACTGGCTGAACTATCAAGCGGCGATCCCAGCAGCGCATCAAGGTCGGCAAAATCATCGGGATCAGCGGATGCTTCAGCAGTGACACCAGCTTCGGCCAGGTCATCTGACAGCGCCAACTCAAATTCCTCGTCGGGCAGCGTCGTCAGCAGGTCATCCAGATCGTCTGTTTCGGTTGACTGTGCCGCCAGATCTGCGTCGAAAGCCGTTTCAAAATCGTCCGGGGCGATCGATTCACCGATCGCATCGACCATCAGCAGCGCATCAAGTTCCAGGTCAGTCTCCAGGTCAATCTCGCGATCGATCCGCTCCGTGTCAGGCGTTTCGGCTTCCGCGCCTAGCAGCAAATCCAAGGCATCTTCGTCTGCATCGATCGAGTCGGTTGGTGCAGTTTCCTCCAGCGCAAACAGGTCGTCAAGGTCTGCTGAGGCCAAAGCATCCGCATTTTGATCGCCAGATGGCTCGATCGATTCCATCAGAGCAGCATCGAGGTCAAACGGTTCAATTTCCTCAGCAGATGCTTCGATCGCATCAAGGTCAAACCCGCTGGCGGCATCGGCAGGCAACAGGTCAAACAGATCTGCGGCTGAAACGCCCGCGCTGTTTGGCTCAAGGCTGTCTAATTCAAGGCTGTCTAATTCAAGACTGTCTGCCTCAAGCGCGTCGAAATCAAATTCCAATTCGGAGTCGGCCAGCAGGTCAGCTTGCGAGTCGGGCATCGCCAGATCGATCGCCTCAGCATCAAAACCCGGAAGCTCGACGGCGTTTTGATCTGCCGCTTCATTCCTTCCTTCCCCCATGCCTGCGTCAATGTCAGCAAAAAGGGCTAAGTCGGCTGCGTCCATTCCAGATTCGTTTGCCCCAGCCAAGTCAAACGCCAGAAGCGGATCTTCCGAAGGCGTATCCGTCTCAATCAAGTCAAACACTCGATCGAGCGGCAGTTGGTCAGCACTGAGGTCAGATTCATTCAGATCGAGCAGCGGCGTTTCGGCATCATCTGCGCTCAAGCTGAACAAATCGTCAGGCTCGATCGAGCCTGATTCTTCTGGCGTGAGATCAAACAGATTATCGGTGGCGATCGAGTCGGCATCATCTACGCTCAAGCCGAACAAATCGTCAGGCTCGATCGATTCTGCGCTCTCTTCCGCCGCAACGCCAAAGAGGTCAGCATCAAGCGAATCCGGTTCCAGCGGCGCTAACACCAGGTTTAAATCATCAGACTCCTCAGATGAAGCGCGATCTTCTGCGGTCAGATTGAAGAGGTCAGTCTCGATCGAGCCGGATTCCGGCTGCTCCAACAAATCAAATTCATTCGAGGCGGAACCGTCTTCCGCAATTTGGCTGAAGAAATCGGCGTTTAAGTCGAATTCCGCAGGCTGCTCCAGCAAATCCAAGGGTTGAGATTGTGCGTCCTCTGCGGCCAGGTCGAACAGGTCTGACTCGATCGATTCCGGTTCTTCCAAGCGCAAATTCGCTTCATCTGCCGTTGCCGCTTCTAAAGTCAAGTCAAACAAATCGTCGTCGATCGAATTGGGTACTGCGAGCAAATCGAAGTCGGTCGATTCGGTTGACACCGCAGGTTCAAGCCGCGCATCTAGCTCAATGGGTGTCGTTTCTTCCAGCAGCAAATCAAAATCGTTGCCGTCTGATTCAGATTCGACAGGCGCAAGCAGATCCGCGAGTGCGCCATCGTCTGCGATCGCGGCATCTGAATTGTTGCCAAACAAGGCATCAAGGCTAGCATCTTCCAGCGAGGCATCTTCCAGCGAGGCTGCATCGATCGCGCCTGCATCCGGCAGAAAAATGACTTCATCCAGAGTTCCGCTTGCTTCCGGTTCCAGGACTGAGGCGTCCGGTTCACCCAACAGATCATTCAGGTCAAACGGCTCATCCTCACCGACAGAGGCCAGTTCATCCAGGTTGAACAGATCATCTGCTGATTCAGTTGGCGTTTGATCAAGTGGGATTAGACCAAGACTAAGCGGGTCATCAGTGGCGATCGCGTCATCGATCGCGTCACCTCCTGCCCAATCAAAATCGAGAAGCGCTTCTGCATCAACCGAATCCGCCTTCGTAGGTGATGCGGCAAACGGATCGGCAGATGGCTCAAGCGATGCAGGCGGCTCTGAAGGCGCGGCAGGGTCATCAAACGCTGCCACGTCTTCCAACGACAAGCTGCTGCTATCCCACAGATCGTTCGTGAGTTCTGCATCTTGCCAGGGAACATCCGCAGCGGCAGGTTCCGACTCGATCGCGTCAACTTCGCCCAGCATGGCGTCGAGATCAGCATCCGATGCGGCAGCAAAATCAACCGCAGGCAGGGCAAACGGGTCGTCCAGCGCGATCGATTCAGCAGGCGCATTCGCATCAAGATCCAAGGCATCGAGATCCAAGTTGGCAAATGCATCGCCAAATGAGGGTTCGTCTGGCTCCGCCGCGAACAGCGCAGCCGCATCATCCCCAAACAAATCGTCGAGCGCAGCCGCATCACTGCTGGCTGGCGCTTCGGCTTCGATGTCGGCAAACAGGCCGTTGAGGTCGCCCAGCGCTTCCGGGCGAGCAGGCTCGATCGCAGGTTCGATCGCATCCGTGAACGCGAGTCCCGTCAGGTCTAATTCCGATTCTTCTCCAGCAGGGTCAGAAAATAGATCAAATGACAACTCCGAGTCTGCTTCAGAATTGTCGGCAGCGCTGCTCAATAAGCCGGAGAGGTCTTCATCTTCTGCTGGAGTGATCTGCTCCGGCTGGTCAAACAGCAGGTCAGAAAAATCGCTGCCGCTGTCGAGGTCGAGCGATTCGGCTGAGCCGTTTTGATCGCCAATGACTTCTTCTTGCCAGCTTAAGCCCAAGTCAGGCAGTTCACCTTCAAACAGATCGGCAAGGCTGTTGAGTTCGGCCAATCCGACTTCAGGGCCAGTTTGGGGAGCAGTGTTGCTCAAGCTGTCAAAGTCGGTGAGATCGGCTACGCCATTGCTGCTGTCGTCTGCGGCAGCAAACCAGTCTGCTGTTGTTTCCGCGTCCACAGGCAGGGCTTCGCTGGAATCGGGCAGCGGCTCAAAGTCAAACAGCGGTATGGACAACGCGGCTTCGTCGGGCGTGAGCAGGTCGAGCAGATCTGGCTCTGCACTAACGGGCATCAGGCTTTGCAGATCAGCACTTGGCGCAATCTCGATCGCCCGTCCGCCCAAAACCAATTCATACGCCTGCTTGATCTCTTTGATCAAAACGGGTGCGAGGGCACGATAGCTGTTATCGGTGTGGGCGATCGCCTGCTGTGCGAGGGCAATCAGTTCGCTCCACTGCGTCAGGCTGAAGCGTTCACCCAAGCGACCGAGCGATCGACAAATTTCTTGAAGCTGTTCGCGAGTCGTGGCTGTATCGGCCTGCTTGAACTGGGCAAGCATGTCGCGCAGGCGGGCGGGCACTTCGCGACCAAACACCACTGCGGGCGTTTCGGCGGCAGGAGCGGCAGTTGACGGCAAAAGCTGCACATCGTCGGGTGGCGTCGCACCGCTTTGACGAACCAGATTGCTCAAGTGCTGATTAAGCTGGGTGAAGACAGGTTCGGCCTCAGTCATGACGGCGGCGGCTTTGTCTTCGGTCAGGCCGAACGGCCCCTGCAACTGCTCTAGCAGTTCTTGCAGCGAGTCGAACACGCGCAGCAGCAGCGTTTCCAGCTTTTGGTCAACTTGAAGCGGACATTCTTTGAGGACTTTAAAGTAGTCTTCCAGTCGGTGAGACGTGTGCTGGATGCTGTCGAGTCCGAGCATCGCGGCACCGCCTTTGACCGAGTGCGCGGCGCGAAAGACTTCACTCGCCATTTCTGGATCGGCGATCGTTGCTTGAAGATTCAGCAGTCCCTGCTCGATCGTGTTGAGGTGATCTTTGGCTTCCTCAATGAAGTAGCCCATGATCCGCTGTTGTTGTTCCGACAGCATGAGTTTTCCTCTGAATTCTTCAGCAATCGTGGTGGCCTAGCAAAGCAGTCGTTCGATCGAGATCAAATTGGACAGATCAAACCAGACAGATCAAATGTTTGCACAGCTTTGATTCAATGTACCCAATTCTATAAAAATCGTCCGCAACATAAGATGTGTCAGGGATTGCGATTCTCTCTTGAGGTCGGGTAGTGGTCGTTGGGATCAACGCGGAACCGTTCGACTGAAGTTTGCAGGTCGCGAGCAACTCCAACGAGATTTTGCAGCGAACCGGACACGCGCTGCGCTTCTTGCGAGGTTTCTTGCGCCGTTAGCTCAACGGACTGCATCACCTGCGCCACCGCCCGCGAAGTTTCGGTTTGCTCGACGGTATCAGCCGTAATCGATCGCACCAGCACGTCAATTCGATTCGAGACTTGAATAATATCTTCGAGCGATCGCTTCGCCTGCTCTGCCAGTCTTGTGCCTTCGATCACCTGCTGCGTTCCTTCTTCCATTGCCGTCATGACGGAACCCGTTTCGCCTTGAATTTGCAGCACGATCTGCTCGATTTCTTTCGAGGCTTTGGCGGCTCGGTCTGCCAACTGGCGCACTTCGTCGGCTACGATCGCAAAGCCGCGTCCGGCTTCTCCGGCTCTGGCCGCTTCGATGCTGGCGTTGAGGGCAAGCAGGTTCGTCCGCGAGGCGATTTGCGAAATCAAAGCGACGATCTTGGAGATTTCCTGCGAGGATTCGGCCAGCCGCTTCACCTTGCGCGTCGTTTCCGCAACCGTTTCACGAATTTCAAGAATGCCGGAAACCGTGCGTTCGACGGCTTCACCGCCCTTGAGCGCGGTGGCCGAGGCGGAACGGGCGACTTCTTCGGCTTCGCGGGCGCTTTCGGCCACGCGCTGAATCGAGTCAGTCATCACCTGGACGGAGTTGAGCGTGACGGCGAGTTCTTCGGCTTGGCGCAGGGCATCGGAGGAAAGCGATCGCGCAAAAATTTCGTTTTCAGCCGAGCCTTTGTTTACCTGACTGAGCCGCGCCTTCACCTGCTGCACGATTTCGCGCAGATTTGAATCGTCAAGTTAAACGAGTCGGCAACGGCTCCGAGAACATCGGCGGTCACTTCTGCCTGAACGGTCAAGTCGCCTCTGGCCGCGCCTTCTACGTCGTCTAGCAGGCGAATCACCTGCCGCTGGAGGTCTTCTTTGGCTTGCTCTTGCTCTTCGGTCTTTGCGCTGGGCTTCGCTGGTCGTGGTCAGGACGCTCGCGACCATCTGGTTGAAGCCGTTGG
>JAAUTJ010000246.1 GCA_012031475.1 Leptolyngbyaceae cyanobacterium SM1_3_5
ACCAGTCGCGCCAGCTTTACACTGAACTGGAAAAGCTGAAGCTCTATCAGATGGCGACGCAAAAAGCGATCGACGGAGCCGCGATCGATCAGTTGGTCACCACTTCCACACAAAGCAGTTTGCAGCTTGCAACGGCAATCCGGCAGGGCGACACGCCTCGCGCTCTCGGACTGATTGACGACCTGTTTCGCCAAAACGAAGCCCCGCTGCGAATCGTAGCAACGTTAGTGACTCAATTTCGGCTCTGGCTGTGGCTGAAGCTGATGATCGAATCGGGCGAACGAGACGAACGGGCGATCGCCAAAGCTGCCGAAATCGCCAATCCCAAGCGCATCTATTTTTTGCAGCAGGAAGTGCGGACGATGCGGCTCGATCGCCTCCTGCAAACCTTACCGCTGCTGCTCGATCTCGAATTTGGCCTCAAGCGCGGAGCCGAACCTGTCGCCTTAATGCAAACGAAAGCGATCGAACTTTGTGCGCTATTCGATCGCCCCTAGAATTCATTGCCCCTAGAAATTCTTGACGGCGCGGGCAATGTCGCGTTTTTCTTCTTTGCGCTTCAAATCTTCGCGCTTGTCGTGCAGCTTTTTCCCTCTGCCCAAGCCGATCGTCACCTTCAGCCAGCCGCGCTTGAGATACATTTTTAGCGGCACAAGCGTCAAGCCTTTTTGCTCCACCTGCCCGATCAGTTTGCGAATTTCCGCGCTGTGCATCAAGAGCTTGCGCGTTCGGCGCGGCTCGTGGTTGAACACCTGACTGGCGCGATCGTGTGGCGAAATGTGGACGTTGTGCAGCCACGCTTCGCCATTGCGAATTAGGGCATATCCATCGCGCAAATTCACCTTCCCTTGGCGAATCGATTTCACCTCGGTTCCGCGCAGTTCTATCCCCGCTTCATAGGTTTCTAAAATTTCGTAGAGAAATCGCGCCTGTCGGTTGTCGCTAACAATTTTGTAGCCGTCATCATCACTCATAAGCTGTTGGTTGGTTGCAAAAAATTCAAAGATAAAACTATTCGATCACAATGCGCCATTCGTGCAGTTCATATTGGACGCAGCCGTTTTGAATCAGCGGGTCTTTAAGGACGATCGCCTCAGCCTGCTGCAACGAATCTGCCCAAAACAGCAGCATTCCGCCGCCGCGCTCACCCCAATAGCCAGATTTGGCTTGATGGCCTTGCTCAATCAGCGATCGCACATAGGCGGTGTGAGCAGGCACAAACTGATCAAAACGTCGCTTTTATCGACCACGCCTTTTTCAAATTTTTGACAAACCAGGGCGATCGGTTGACTTCTCTTAATCGCTTCTGACGCTCAAATCCACAATATCGCATTGTCTCGATCGATCCTCTGACTGGCCTCCCCAAGGCGATATTCTAATAGAACAGAACACTTCACCAAACTTTACTTCGATCGATCGCTATGCGTACCGAACCGCGACAGGAACCTGTTTGGATTACCGTGCTGCGTCTCCTGCGCTGGGACAAGCCCGCAGGCCGCCTGATTCTGATGATCCCCGCGCTCTGGGCTGTTTTTTTGGCCGCACGCGGAACGCCACCGCTACCTTTGGTTGGCGTAATTGTGCTGGGAACGCTGGCAACCAGCGCGGCGGGCTGCGTGGTGAATGACTTGTGGGATCGCAACATCGACCCGAAAGTGCAGCGGACGCGCAACCGCCCGATCGCGGCTCGATCGCTCTCAGTTGGGCTGGGAGTGGCGATCGCCCTGGTCTCGTTCCTCTGCGCCTGGATCATCGCCGCCTACCTGAATCCGCTCAGCTACTGGCTCTGCGTCGCGGCTGTGCCGTTCATCATTTTCTATCCCGCTGCCAAGCGCGTTTTTCCCGTCCCGCAACTGGTGCTGTCGATCGCCTGGGGTTTCGCTGTCCTAATTAGCTGGAGTGCCGTCACAAGTGATCTTGAACCTGCAACCTGGGTGCTGTGGGGCGCAACGGTTTTATGGACGATGGGCTTTGATACGGTCTACGCCATGTCCGATCGGGAGGACGATCGAAAGCTGGGTGTGCGATCGAGCGCCTTGTTTTTTGGCAAACGTGCCGCAGATGCAGTCGGCCTGTTCTTCGCCGGAACCGTAATTCTACTCGGATTAATCGGCTACGGACTGGGGCTGAACTGGGTGTACTGGCTGACCTTAGTGGGTGCGACGATCGCTTGGGCATATCACTACTGGGAACTGCGCCCCCGCAATCCGCACAGTTCAATTTATGGCCGCATCTTTCGCCAAAACGTCTGGATTGGCTTCGTCCTGCTAGCCGGAATGATCGCAGGGAGCTTCTAAATTACTGTCAGTTGATCGTCTTGAAGTGGAATGGCCTCGATCGATTCTGACTGCTGAATTTTGGCGATGTAGCGATCGCCCCATTCACGCATCAGCAGCAAAATTGGCTCTAGACTGCGACCAAACTCGGTCAGCGAATATTCGACTTTCGGCGGCACTTCCGCATAAACGATACGCTGCACCACGCCATCGCGCTCAAGCTCGCGGAGTTGAAGCGTCAACATCCGCTGTGTACAGCCTTGAACGAGGCGCTGAAGCTCATTGAAGCGCTTAGTTCCGTTCAGTAAATGAAACAGAATCACCCCTTTCCAACGGCCTCCAACGACATCGAGCGTTGCTTCGACCGAGCAGCCGTAGCGATAGTGATAAGGTCTGGGTTTCATGGCACACAGGATAATTTTTGATACTACTGCACAATAATGTGCGTACTTGGCAAGAATTGGAGTATTTTACATAATTAAAACACAGTTTCAAATCTGAGCAAAAGTTCATGAAAGCGATCGGCATTTATCAATACAAAGCTACAGATTCTTCAGATTGTTTTGTTGAATTCGATCTCGAAAAACCACAGCCTAAAGCAAAAGATTTGCTCATCAAAGTCAAAGCTGTATCGGTGAATCCGGTCGATTACAAAGTGAGAGCATCGGTTAAAGAAAAACTCGATCAACCTCGGATCTTAGGCTGGGATGCGGCTGGAATTGTTGAACAAGTTGGCAGTGATGTATCGCTGTTCAAACCTGGAGACGAGGTGTACTATGCAGGCAATATTGCTCTGTCCGGTTCTAACAGCCAATATCAGCTTGTCGATGAGCGTATTGTTGGTCGAAAACCTGTCAGCCTCTCATTTGAAGCAGCAGCAGCTTTACCGCTGACGACGCTCACCGCCTGGGAAGGATTGTTTGAACGGCTGGGAATTGACTCCAATAAAACGAATAAGAATGCTGCCAGCAAGCTGCTAATCATTGGTGGTGCGGGCGGCGTTGGTTCGATCGCCATTCAAATTGCTAAACAAGTGGCTGATCTACAGGTCATTGCGACCGCTTCTCGACTCGAATCGATCGAATGGTGCAAAAAAATGGGTGCTGATTTCACCATTAATCATCAGCAGCCTTTCAAGACAGAACTAGCGGCGATCGATATTTTAGAAGTGGACTACATTTTGTGCTGCAATGACACCGAACAGCACTGGCAAAACATGGCCGATGTGATCAAACCGCAGGGAAAAATTTGCTCGATTGTTGAAACCAAGAATCCGCTGAATCTGAATTTATTGCAGTGGAAAAGCGTGACGTTTGCCTGGGAATTCATGTACACGAAACCGCTGTACGAAACAGAAGATATTCAGTCGCAGCATGATTTGCTCGATCGCGTGTCCAAACTAATTGATCAACAAATCCTGCAAAGCACTATGACGGAAAATTTGGGTGCGCTCAGTGCCATTTCTCTGGCGAAAGCTCACGCTCGACTCGAATCTGGGCAAACGATCGGAAAGTTAGTTCTCTCTGAAATTGAAAGCTGAAATTGAAAGCTGAAATTGAAAGCTAGTCCGTCCTAAATTCGGTCAAGTTGGTGCTTTGATGTTGGTCGTCATCACGTTTGCAAGAGCAGGTGAAACGGCTTCAGAATCGCCCGTTTTAGCGAGCCAGCGACAGGCGATCGGCATCCGCCAACCTGTTCCAAAAGCGCGATCGGTAATCTTCAATCCGGGAGGAGCCTGCTTGCGCTTGAATTCCGATCGCGTCACCAGCTTGATCACCCAATTCACCGTGTCGGCATCGTGGCCGGACTGGGCGATCGCATCCGGTGACTGATGCAGATGGAGGAAGCGATCGAGAATATCGTCCAGCACATCGTAAGGCGGCAAGGAATCTTGATCGACCTGTCCCGGTTTCAGTTCGGCACTGGGCGGCTTAATCAAAACATTTTCGGGGATCGGTGGCGTCTCCATCGTGCGATTCAGCCAGCGGCAGAGCGAATAAACGCGAGTTTTTGGGACATCTGCGATCGCCGCCAGTCCGCCATTCATGTCGCCGTACAAGGTGCAATAGCCAACCGCCATTTCTGATTTGTTGCCTGTAGAAAGCAGCAAATGCCCAAATTTGTTAGAGATTGACATCAGCAACGTGCCGCGAATTCGAGACTGCAAATTTTCTTCTGCTAAGCCAAATTCGGTATTTTCAAATAAGTTTTCCAGCGTTTGATCAAATGCCTGCATCATCGGGGCGATCGCCAAAGTTTGCGTTTCAATTCCCAAATTCTCCGCAAGCTTCAAGGCATCACTAATGGAATGATCAGAACTGTAGGGTGAGGGCATCAAAACGCCTAAGACATTTTCGCGTCCGAGTGCGGTTGTTGCGATCGCTGCCACCAATGCCGAATCAATGCCGCCACTTAAACCGATTACAACTTTCGAGAAACCGCATTTGCGAGCGTAATCCTGTACGCCTAAAGTCAGTGCTGACCAAATTTCAGCATCAGGATCTTCAGAACGAGGGGCGATCGATCCCGTCAGCAAATCTCGATCGAATTCGACAACAGTTAAATCTGAGGTGAAGGCTTTCGATCGACAAACTAAAGTTCCGGTGCGATCGAATCCCACGCTATTTCCATCAAAAATCAGGTCATCATTTCCACCAACCTGATTCGCGTAAAGAATCGGCAGTTCGTAGCGACGGGCGGCATGTTGAAGCATTGCTTCTCGCAACTTTTGCTTACCCTGACTGTAAGGCGAGGCTGACAAATTGACCACGAGATCAACGCCTTGATGAGCAAGATCTGCGATCGGATTCGCCGGATAATTCCGCTTACCCCAAAACTCATCATCGTTCCACAAATCCTCGCAGATCGTGACGCCAATTTTGACACCATTTAATTTAAATTCACTACTCTCTAAGCTCGGTTCAAAATAGCGATCTTCATCAAATACATCGTAAGTTGGCAATAAGCGCTTGTGAAAAATCTGCTGAATTTTACCGTGCTGCAAAAGCGCAGTGCTGTTAAATAATGGTTTACCGCCAAGCTCGATCGATCGATTATTCGGCGTCACGGTTCCGACCAAAACTGCAAGATTTGGAGGGAGCGATCGCGCCAACTTTTCAAGCTCCAAATTCATCGCGGAAATAAAGCTCGGCTGCATCAGCAAATCGCGAGGCGGATAGCCACACAGCGATAGTTCAGTGGTTAATAGTAATTCTGCACCTTGCGCGTGAGCAGATTTCCCAGCATCGAGAATTTGCTCAGCGTTGGCGGTGAGGTTGCCGATGGTGGGGTTGAGTTGGGCGATCGCGATTTTCATGAGGATTTAAGCTTTTGTTTAATCTGCTTCAGTTTTATCTGTGTGCCTAACTTTGCTTTTTGGCAATCAAAAAATACCACTCTCCTTGATTAGTGTTTTGAACTGTTTACCATACTGCTTCCTTGAGTTGAAAGAAGGATTAAGCTTAATCAAGCTAGCATTGAAAGCGATTAAATCCACCCATCCATCCTTTTCAGGAGCGCTTCTGTAAGCTGCTGTAAACAGCTTGATCAAATCATTATTGCTTGTTTTCTGATCGGCTGCTGCTTGATTTCGAGCAGCTTGGGGCGCAGACTGCCTGGATTGAGAATCAGGCTTAAGTTCAACAACTTTGTCTGACTTCTTGAAGCTTTCAGTGAAGATGAATCGATCGCAAGCGCTAACAAACGCCTGTTTCGTCTTCTTCTCACCAAAACCAAAAACCTGTAAACCATATTCGCGCATCCGAATTGCCAGTGGAGTGTAATCGCTGTCGCTCGAAACAATACAAAAGCCATCTAGTTTTTGTGTGTGGAGCAGATCCATTGCATCAATAATCAAAGCAATATCGGCTGAATTTTTTCCGGTTGCATAGCTGCACTGCTGCATTGGACGGATGGCAAAGTCAACTGCTTTCGATTTCCAGTTGCTCAGTTGCAGTTTTGCCCAATCACCATAGACTCGTTTAATCGTAGCAGTTCCATACTTGCCAATTTCTTCTAACAAAGGTTCAATCACGTCAGCAGAAGCATTTTCTGCATCGATTAATACTGCAAGCTTGAGTGAGTTGGATTGACCTTTGCTGCTCATTGTTAGAATCCTGGGAGAGCGCGATCGCCATTATCTTGATTCATACAGCTTTCCCTAATTTAATTCCTCAATATTCATTGTTTTAAATAAACACCAACTAACACCAGGAAAACATAATTCGGGCGTTTCAACGAATCGTTGAAGATAAAACGTAATTTTTAAAATTAAACTGATCAACTTTAAAAATCTGTTAATATCATTATAAAACACTATTTCAGATTCAAGCAAAATGCCAAACAGATTTCACAATGATACGTGAAAAGCCTATGTCTCCGGATGAGCGTGTGCTTAAATATACAGAACATTCCGCCAAATTTGATATTAGCAAAAATTTGGACTTGCCTGGTCGACACTTGAGTACAATTAATTTTTACAATTTGGATGTTTGGACCTTACTTATTGTAATTGTTGGAGTTTTCAATTATATCCTTTAAAAATCTTGCTGTTTGTTGTTAACAATTTTGTGTTAAAACGCGGAAAAGCAAAGACAGAATAAATCGCATCACTTATAAAAACTAATCCCCATTTCGAATTGATGCGCTCTGTTACAAAAATTACGCTTTAATATATTTAGTCTTTATTTAGACGTTGCACTTTAGATCTACTTGTTTAAACTTTTAGACTAACTAACATCGTCTGATCAACTCGTGGTTAAATCTTATTTTATGTACCCGATCTTTTCCAACTTTAAAGCACCACTTTTTTAGAC
>JAAUTJ010000247.1 GCA_012031475.1 Leptolyngbyaceae cyanobacterium SM1_3_5
CCGCGTCGGTTTGCGGCTTGATTTGCGATCGCGCCCGCTCAAAATTGTCTACGACCGGAACGCATCTCGACGATCGTGGCGCACTTGATTTGCTGCTCCAGGTCTTCTTTTTCCTTTTGCGTCCGCTTGCGGAAGTTGTCAAAATCGGCAGCAATCCGCATGTATTGCTGAGTGCGCTCTTCCACTTGCGCCTTCAGTCCGTCAATCTGCGCGGCCAACTGAGCGCTAATTTCCGACTCCGCACTGTCAGCTTCCTCAATGCCAATGTCGGCAAACTCTAGCGATGGGCCTACGGCATTCGCGTCGGTGGCGGCTTCAGGAGTCGATTCTGCCGCTGCTGGGGTTTCGATTTGCTTATCTTCGTCAGGCATTACGCACCAGTGCTTCCTTGAAAAACTGCGATTGATTGCGCTAGCGGCAGGTTGCGGGGCTAGCAGCAAGTTAGATCCAAGCGTACCCCAGCCCTGTTGAATTTGCAGCAGCCAAAGTACGCTCGCGTCACTGATAATTCTAGCGATTAAGTTTGTAAATTCAGCCGCAGGTCATCGAATGGAAATTGCAGCTTGCCACGATCGCGCCATCCGCAAAACAGCGCAATTCTTTCCAAAATTCAAGCTTTTCATCCGGCCAATCCGCTCAAAATCGGATCGGAAATCCGCCCAGTCTAATTTCAAACGGTCGCCATTCGATCGAGCCACTGCCGCCGCCAAGCCGCATCCCGGACGCGATTGCACCTCACCTCCAAGACCCGAATTCCCCGGCTTGGAAGACTGCCCAGCCGCGCCTGCAAGTGCATCCAGTCCGCGATCGCCTCATGCTCAACGCCATAAGTCCGGCATAGCTGAGCAAAATCAATATCCTGCGGCGTCGCGAAAAATTCCTCAAACGGCGGATCGAACTGAGCGATCGGCAAATTCTGGAAAATGCCGCCGCCGTTGTTGTTGAGCAGCACGATCGTCAAACTTCCGACAAAATGCCGCCGCAGCAGCAAGCCGTTCGTGTCGTGCAAAAAGGCGAGATCGCCCGTCAGCAACACGCTCGGCGCTTGACAATGCCCCATACCCAACGCCGTCGAGAGCGTTCCATCAATGCCGTTCGCACCGCGATTGAACTGCGATCGAATCTGCAAGTTTCCCGGTCGCCAAAACCATTCCACATCGCGAACGGGCATACTGTTGGCGACAAACAGCGGCGTGTTGGGCGGCAAATGCTGCGACAGCATCCAGGCCGTTTTACCTTCAAACAGCCAGTCAATTTCGCTCAGAGTCGAGTCGAGTCGATCACGCACCTGCCCCTCCAGTTCACACCAGCGCCACAGATATTCGCTGGGTGATCGAGGTTCCGGCAAGATAAGAGAGTCGATCGATCCGCGCAGATGCGTCGTCAACCATGCGTCGGATCGAGGTTGCGCCCAGAGGGGTCGCCCCCATCAATCACAAACTGGCGCGGCTGCGTTCGCAAAATCCACTGCCGCAAAATCTTACTCGTTGGCATTTCCCCGACCCGAATCACCACTTCGGGCGCAAGTTCGGAGGCAAAATCGGCCTGCCGCAAAATTAGATCGTAAGTCGAAATCAAATACGGATTGAGCGCGGCAAAATTGCGGACGGGCGACAAACCTTCCGCCAAAACCGGATAGCCCAAATGCTTCGCGAGACGAGCGATCGCCTTACAGTACGCCTCTCGGTTCGCAGGCTGAGCCACACCCGCCACGATCACCCCGCGATCGACCTGCGGCCAATCGATCTGCACAGCAGGCGCAGACGGTAGAGGAGCGGCAACTGCATCAAAGAAATTCTCAGGCAGCGTGAACTCACGGGCAGCCACTTGTTCAATCGGCGCGAGCGGATCACGAAACGGCAAATTCAGGTGAACCGCTCCGGCTGTCGGGTACTGCGTCCGCTCCCACGCAAAAATCATCATTTGCCGCAGGTAAGCCAGCAGAGAACAATCGATCGCAGGCAAAGCAACCTCGTGATACCAGTTCGGATAGCTGCCATAGAGCTTTTGCTGATCGATCGTTTGTCCAGAATTACAGTCGCGCAGTTCCGGCGGGCGATCGGCAGTCAGCACCAAAAGCGGCACACAGCTTTCATGCGCTTCAATTACAGCCATAAAGAAGTTTGCGCCAGCCGTGCCCGACGAGCAGACGATCGCAACCGGAAGATTCTGCGCCCGTGCCATTCCCAGCGCAAAAAAGCTGGCCGATCGTTCATCCAAAACCGGAATCGCTTCGATCTGCGGATGTTGAGCAAACGCAATTGCCAGAGGAGCCGACCGTGAACCCGGACAGATGATTGCGGTTTTCAATCCCAATCTCGCCAATGTTTCAACTAAAACCGATGCCCAGATCGTATTGACGTTGCGAAAATCGATGTTAGCGTTGCGAACAGCCATGCTCATTTCGATCGCACCATCAAAATTACGCTCGATCGCGCCTCAGCCGCATAGGTCGGACTGTTGACGATCGGCGGTTTGTCCGCAAAATCATTCGGGCTGGGCAGGCTTGTATCGACAATCCGACACCACGCCTCAGCGCGATCGAGCGGCGGCAGTTCAAACTTCAGCGGCTCCCAGTACGCATTCAAAATCACGTAAAGATGTTCACCTGCTTCCGGGTGGTGCAGTGTGAAGGCCAAGCTGTGAGAATTTGCGCTCCAGTCCGGCTTGCCCAAGCGAACGCCATGCCAAACCAGATAGGGGTCTTGACTGCCAAACGTCACCTCCAAAACCCGCTCTTGCTGAAGAATTTCGAGCGATTGTGTGAAGTGCAGCAAATTTTTCACAAATCGTAAAAGATCGGTTTGCTGTTCAACGGCGTTCCAGTCAAACCAGTTGAGCGAGTCTTGACAGTAGGCGTTGTTGTTGCCGCCCTGCGATCGCCGCACCTCATCGCCCATCAGCAGCATCGGCGTTCCCTGTGAGACGAGCGTAATCGTAAACAGATTCTTGATTTGCCTCAGCCTGAGCGCTTCAATTTTGGCATCAGTCGTTGCGCCCTCCATGCCGCAGTTCCAACTGTGATTGTCGTTGCTGCCGTCGCGGTTGCCTTCCCGATTCGCCTGATTTTGCTTGCGATCGAACGACACCAAATCATTCAGCGTAAATCCATCGTGACAGGTGACAAAGTTGATGCTGTGGTTCGGTTCGCGATCGGGCTGTGGATAAATATCGGGACTGCCCAACAGCCGAAACGCCAAATTTCGCACCATGCCGCCTTCACCCCGGACAAACCGCCGCACCTCATCCCGAAACGGACCATTCCACTCGGCAAATCGATCGCCCGCAAACGACCCGACCTGATACAGTCCCGCTGCATCCCACGCCTCAGCAATCAGCTTGGCGTTGACCAAAATCGGACTGGAATCGATCGACCACAAGATCGGCGGTTCTTCTAATAGATCGCCCGTTCCGCCTCGCGCCATTGCCGAAGCCAGATCGAACCGGAAGCCGTCCACGTGCATTTCCGCAACCCAATACTGTAAGCAGTCGATGATCATTCGCGCCACAACCGCATGATTCGCCTTGATGCTGTTGCCGCAGCCGGAATAGTTGCTGTAGAGCGCTGGACCTTCCGCATCCAAAATGTAGTAGGACGAGTTTGCCAGCCCGCGAAACGAAAGCATCGGACCGTTTTGGTCACCTTCTGCCGTGTGGTTAAAA
This sequence comes from Leptolyngbyaceae cyanobacterium SM1_3_5, assembly GCA_012031475.1. Taxonomy (GTDB): domain Bacteria; phylum Cyanobacteriota; class Cyanobacteriia; order Elainellales; family Elainellaceae; genus JAAUTJ01. Next base: position 3,664 of record JAAUTJ010000247.1, read on the forward strand.
ACGACATCCAAAATTACTTCGATTCCGGCTTTATGCAGCGCTTTCACCATGTCTCGAAATTCGTCCACCGCCCCGATCGGATCGCGACGAGAACTATAAGCGCGGTGCGGCGCAAAGAAAGCGATCGTGCTGTAGCCCCACACATTTTTCAGCCCCGGTCGCACATCTTGCTCGTCAAACTGGTGAATCGGCAACAGTTCCACCGCCGTCACGCCCAACTCTTTGAGATAGGGAATTTTCTCAATCAGTCCCGCATAGGTGCCGCGCTTGTCAGACGAAACGCCCGAATTTGGATTGCGCGTAAAGCCGCCGACGTGCATTTCATACACGACCGTTTTGGCATAAGGCTTGCACAGCGGTAGATCACCTTCCCAGTCGTAGCTGCTCGGATCAACGACCACGCCGCGCAACGCCTGAGCGCAATTGTCACCCGATCGACTGGCCGCCCGTCGATCGTAATTCTCGGTATTCACGATCGCCCGCGCATACGGATCGAGCAAAACTTTTTCCGCATCAAACCGCAGGCCGCGATCGGGTGCAAACGCGCCATACGCTCGATACGCATACACTTGACCCGCCACCAGTCCCGGTACAAACACATGCCAATAGTGATGCGTCCGATGGGGCTTCGGCGTCAGAGAAACAACGCGGCTTGGCTTCAGGTCGGTCGGCTGATCGAACAGGAGCAGATCGATCGCCGTTGCGTACTTGGAATAGATGCAAAAATTGACTCCCCCGGCTTGTACGGTCGCTCCCAAGGGAAAGCTCAGACCGGGCAAGACTTCCGAACCCATGCGATCGCTCCTGATTCACTGCGCTGACATTCTATTGTGACAAACCTAGACGGTGAAATTCGTCAGCAAATCGGCAGGACGCAGTTTTGCAATCTTCAACACAGTTTGAAAGTTCTTCAGTTGCTCAATTGTTAATATTTTGCAGGTTAAACAACGCAATTTCGTCTGTTTCTTCGATCGAGGTTGGTGCGATCGCTAATTTGAGTAGCCAAGCGATACCGATTCGTGATATTACATTTGAAATTTAGTTTCCTGTGGATATTAAGATTTGTGTCCAGATTGCCGCGATCGAACCTACCTGCTCCCCAGCCATCCGATCGGTTTGAAAAAATTAGCCTGATGGTCTACGAAACCCTCGTTTCAATTCAGCAGCAGCAGCCCGAATGGATTATCGAACGCCATCGCCAGTCGCCACTGTCGCAGTGCAAAATTATGTTTGTCTGTCAGCTTCAAGAGATGCTGGAGGAAATGTATCGCTGTGCCTCGATCGGCTCGACGCTAAAGCAATTTTTGCAGCAAATTTGTACGATCTCTTCTTCCAATCTGACCACTTCACAAACTTATTGCAGCAAATTGACGCCGAATTTTTCTCACGTTCTGACGATCGCTCACACCAGCCCGAACCGATCGCCATCCTGCTGCTAGATGTCGAAAACATTCACCTCACCGAACACGAAGAAACCGTTCTCAGCACGTTTTCAACCTACCCGATCAAAGTCAGGATTGCGGTTGCCAACTGGCGCAGCATCGGCAAACACGACGTGCATTTTCACGATCGCGGCTATCAGATGATTCACGTGCCGTCGGGAAAAAATGCTGCTGATATTCAAATGACGGCGATTGGATCGTCACTGTTTCTGCAATATCCTCACGCCAAAGAAGTGTTTGTTTGCTCCAACGATGAACATCTGAGAATGCTGTGCAACCTCCTACAAACGCAAGGCTGGAAAGTGCATGGTGTCCGCAGATGGGGCGCACAATTTACGCTTACAGACTGGACAAACGGCAGAATTCAAATCTTTCAACTCGAAAAAAGCCGCTTCAATCCGCATGATGAGCTAGAGCAAAAATTGGCAAAGCTGCTATTAGCGCTGACGGCAAAAAATCCAGGTGGTTCAGTCAGCGTCGGTTCGCTAGCCAGCCAGTTCAAAAAACACTATGGCTGCGGCGTTACCGAAGTGATGCGATCGTGGAGTTTGGGCAGTCAATTTCCCAAATTTTTGCGATCGTGCCCCATGTTTCGCCTGATTAACGTCGATTCTGATTGGCACGTAGCGATTCGTCCGATCGCGCCGCAAATCGAATCGAACCCGTCTATTTTCGATCGCGTTGCTCCGGCCTGATGCCATCATTCAGATCAAAAACGATCGCCACGTTCGCTTCGGGTAAAAGCCGCTGAAACGCCTGCAAATGTCCGTCTGCATCCCTTCGATTGTGATATCGAGCAATCGTAATGCGCTGCATATCCGGCAAAAATCGAACGACTGCCCAGTAGTGTAAGCGATCGCGATAGGTCATAATGTGGGTTGTCTCCATTGCAATTTGGAGCCAGAGCCAGCCTTGCACTTCCGACGGTTCGGGCTGGCTTCTGACGTTGCTAAGCGGTAAAAGTTCAGTTTTCTGAACTTCCTCTTATCCTACCGCATAATTCAGAATTCTGAACAAATTTGTGTGATGAATTTTTAACAAAGATGGGAAAGGCAGGTAGGGCGCTTCGTGAAGTGATGCAGCAGTACAAAATCAATCAGAACAAACTTGCTACAACAATGGGCGTTGGTCGCTCTAAAATTCACTACTGGTTTAATGAAACACAAGATCCGGTTGCTGAATCAGTGGCAGATATTGTGGTTGCTTTAGAAAAGATTAATCGACAGGCGGCTAGAGATTTTATTCGGTTGTATTTAGGTGATATTGCGTTTGAAGAGGGCGATCGCCCCAACGGAGAACCAACAGATTAACTGCTCATTTCAATAAAAAGCCAGGAATTTACGTCCTGGCTTTTCATATCAATTTGGACTGAGCGATCGAACTTTCATGAATTGGCTGGAACCTGATCGATTAGCTCTTGCAGGCGCGATCGAAACTCGCCTTTCGGATGTGCGCCTTTCACTTCTCCAACAATCTTGAATTCGGCTTCCGGTGAATCACAAATTAGATAGGTCGGCCAGCCCATTTCTGCCTTATCGGGATATTGCGCGAGGAGAATTTTGCGGTATTTGCGGTAGGTGGCGGTGTCTTGCATCTTCACATCGACAAATTCCAACCCCAACTCCTGCGCCACTTTTGCGTCATAAAACGACATCTTGTGACAAAGGCCGCAGTCTTCCGAAGAAAACTTGATCACAGCAAGGCTCATAGACGCTCCAACAAATGCTCTAAAAAATTACCTCTTTCGAGCGTGTCAAGAAATCATCACATCGACAACCGAATTTAGCAAATCGCTACAAAGTGGGCGATCGCTTGCTAGCCTCAAATTTGCTCCAGCCACAGCCAAAAACAATACCAGCAAAAAAGCGATCGAGCTTAGCGATCGAGCTTGCCCACAGGCACTTCAGACGGTTTACCCACCAGCAGCGGCTCTTG
>JAAUTJ010000248.1 GCA_012031475.1 Leptolyngbyaceae cyanobacterium SM1_3_5
GGAAGCGGCACGGCCAACGGACTCAATGGTCCCAACGACCTGCTGTTTGCGGACAATGGCGATCTCTACGTGACCACGCAGGGCAGCGTCGCAGACGGCACGGGCGAAATCAGCTACCAGTTTGCCAGCCAAATTTTGCGATACAACATTTTTGCCCCGGAGCAGGGCGCGATCGTCTACGATCAGCCGGACGTTGCCCCCAACAGCACCGGATTCGTCAGCCTGCTCGGTTTGGCCTTTGGGACGCAAAACGATCTGGTCGTCAGTGATTTTGCCAACGCAATTCGCCGCTATGACTTGGCATCGGGCGATCTGCTGACTGAGGTTTCGAGCAGCTATCCAGGCTTCATGGGCAGCGTGGCGATCGACCCGGACGGCAACCTCTACGCGCCCGGATTCGACTTTCTCAACAAGAACATCGGCGGCGTTGCCCGCTTCGACCCGGTTGGCAATCCGCTTCCGGCAACAGGCGAATCCGGTTCGATTTTCATTCCAGCCACCAACACGCTCAAGCGTCCGATCGGAATTGCCTACACGCCCGTTAAAGTTCCGGAACCGGGAGCAATGCTGGGTCTGCTTGGTGTGGCCGCATTGGGCTGGAAATTACGTCGCAACAAGGTCGATCGACCTGCTTAAACCGCTTGGCGATCGATCTTTCCTGCAAGATCGATCGCCAAATTCCTAACCCCTAACCCCTAACCCCTAATCAATGTTGATCGACGTTGGAGACGACGAAGACGGCGTGTAGGCAGCGGTAGAAGACAGTTTGCGATAGTCGGCATAGAGGCGATCGCGCCAGCGGAAGAAAGGCTCGAAAATCGCGACATCGGCAATGCCCGGAGTGCCTTTGCCTTTGACGCCTTCGGGCAAATCGAGGTAGGCACCTGTCGGAAACTTGACGTACATCGTCATGGCGGCAACGGCAAAGTCGGCCAGCGTTGGATAGTCGGTCACAAGGTAGGGCTGTTCGTTCAAGATGAAGCACAGAGCCGTCAGGTCGCGCTTCATCGAATCGATCGCGTCCTTTAGTCCGACTGTCGGACCAACGACACTGATCAAATCGCTGGGCACGGCACCGACAAGATTTCGCAGCACATCCGGGACGCTGCTGGGCACAAGTGAGCGGCGGAAGGTTTGGTCTTGCGCGATCGTGCCGATCAAGCATTTGCGGGCGTTGAGGCCGATCGATTCGTCTGCCCACTGCTCGATCAGCAGCGTCAGGCCGCGCAGTTTCGGTTCAGTGGGGATCAGCGGGCGATCGGGATATTGTTTGTCGAGATAGTCCGCGATCGCAGTGGAATCACCGACATAGCGCGAACCGTCTTTGAGGACGGGAACCTGCCGCTGACCGGACATCCGCAGCAAATCGATCTGGCCGACGCCCGGAGTGACTTCAACCTTGCGGTAGGCCAATCCTTTGTAGTCGAGCAGAAACCGCACTTTTTCGCAGTAGTGCGATAGCTCAAATTGGTACAGTTCCAGCATTGGCGTTTCTCCTGCGATCGATGCAAACTTGCACTTGCGATGGTACTGGGGAAAGGCAAATTGAGATATCCTACTTTAGGCGGATTGCTGGCCGTGTCGCTTCAGATGCCACTGCCAAGCATCGGCCAAAATCTCGTGAATGTCGGAGTGCTGCGGGTGCCAGCCCAAAACGCGGATGGCTTTGTCGCTGCTGCCGACCAGGGCGGGCGGATCACCAGGGCGGCGATCGCTTTCAACGACCGCGATCGATTTGCCCGTAACGGCTTCGGCGGCCTGAATCACTTCGCGGACGGAGAAGCCGTTGCCGTTGCCCAAGTTGAAGACATCGGTTTCGCCACCTTTGAGCAAATATTCGAGTCCCAAAACGTGAGCAGTGGCGAGATCGGTAACGTGGATATAGTCGCGGATGCAGGTTCCGTCCGCTGTGGGATAGTCCGTGCCAAAGACTGAAATCGAGTCGCGCTTGCCCAAGGCGGTGAGCAGAACGAGGGGGATCAGGTGCGTTTCGGGGTCGTGGTCTTCTCCGGCTAAGCCGCTGCGATCGGCTCCAGCGGCGTTGAAATAGCGGAAGTAAACCGATCGAAAGTCATAGGCCGCATTGAAATCGCGCAGCATCCGCTCGACCATCAGCTTGCTTTCGCCGTAAGGATTGATTGGGGCTTGCGGATGATCTTCTGCGATCGGCACGGCATGAGGAACGCCATAGGTGGCACAGGTCGAAGAGAAAACAAACTTGCGGATATTCGCGCCAGCATCGCCTCAAGCAGCGTCAGCGTCCCAACGACGTTGTTGCGATAGTATTTGGCCGGATCGGTGACGGATTCGCCCACGTAGGCATAGGCGGCAAAGTGCATGACGGCGCTGATGTCGTGTGTGGCAAAAATCGAGTCGAGAAGGGTGCGATCGCTGGTGTCTCCCACCACTAATTCGACTTTGAGCGCGTCTTCCACGATGTCCCGATGTCCGTAAACCAAATTATCCAGAACCACAACGCCGTAGCCCGCTTGCTGCAATGCGAGAACCGCATGAGAGCCGATGTATCCGGCTCCGCCCGTAACAAGAATCGTGGAAGACATAAACCTAATCGGTGAACGATATTCTTTAGCTTAACGCCGTAAGCCCCGCGCTCTACCCGATCGGGCAATTTGGGACATCAGGGCGCGGAGGTGAGCGATCGCGGAGCAAATCGTTTTTCTCATAGACAGCGAATCACGGCGAATCGGTTTGTTGAAAGCGCTCAGGGTTGAAGCAGCGGTCTAAATCCGAGAACGGAACTGCATTTTGAAGGCCGATTTCGATCGCGGTCTTGCAGGGCTGGCGCTCAAAAAAACTGTCAGTTTGTCGCTTGTGAGGAGATGCTCTGAGCATTTAATTGAAGATTCTGAGATGCAACTGAGTCATCAAAATGAGTCTATTGATGTTATCGATTTATATCTATTAAAAGTTTTGTTTTGTTCAAGGGAAATTTAGACGAAAGATGATTTTTCGAGTTTCAGAAATGAGAATACTCTCATAAATATTGCAAATTAAAACTTCAACATTTAACTTAATAAACAAGTAGGTAGTATCTACTGATGAGGGCAATCGCTCTCAGCTAAAAGTCGTGTCACTCTGATGAAATAACTGTCATGAATCAAAGCTCTGTTCAAACCCTAGACCTTGCTGGTTTGGATCTGCTTTCTGGTGCGGAAAGCTTTCTTCGCGATCTATCTGAAGAAGAGGAATCCGTGATTTCAGGCGGCAGACGTTCTAACAGCAACTCTGGTCGTCGTCCGCGCCGCCCACGTCGTCCGCGCCGCCCACGTCGTCCGATCAGAAGCAACAGTCCCACCTAGAAGCTGTTGAACTCAAGAACACAATGCCCTGCCCTAGCCCCCTTCCTTGAGATCAGCAGGGCTACATATTATTTAGAGAAAATTTTGCATTGAACCTTAATTGCTCAAGCGGGGAGAAGTGCAGCTTTCAAGGGTACTTCTTCTTTGACTTACAGCTTAAGGAAAGTAGAAATCTTAATCCTTACCGCGTAGAATACAGTGTTTCTTCTCAGCAATAACAATGTCCTCAGCTATCTTGTTGAGCAAAGTTTGTGCCAGGAAAAAGAGCAAGAACTGTGTCAGATTGAAGCGAAAATTTGCAAGAATTTCAATCTGCTTGTTCACCTGCCGAACGATCGCAGCCTGCTAGTTAAACAAGAGCCGCACGATCGCGAGGGCGAGGCAAAAGGCGACCTGTGGCAAGAGTGGAAAGTGCATCAACTGCTGAAAAATCATTTAGAGCTTCAGCCGCTACTGAAGCTTGTCTCTGAGGTCGTTCATGTAGACGGCGATCGCGCCATTGTGGTGATAAACTACCTGCAAGATTATTGCGATCTGGATAATTTTTATACTGAGCAGCGCAACTTTTCTCCAGCCATCGCTGCCGCTTTGGGTCACACTTTGGCAAGCATTCATCAGGCGACGATCGATCGCACAGAATATCAGCATTTTCTAGAAGATGGGGAACCTGTTTCGGTTGTTTCCAACATTCGTTTGAAGACAGAATTAACACCAGACATATTTGGCCGCGTATCTGAGGAAGGACTGAAGTTTTATGCGCTCTATCAGCGCTATGAAAGTCTGAATCGGGCGATCGATCAGCTTCAATCCAGCCAAGAGTCTTGCTGTTTGACGCATCAAGATTTGAAGTTTAATAACATTTTGCTGCATCAAAGTTGGCAAGCTGAAACTAATCACAATTCGCCGTCTCCCATTCGTTTAATTGATTGGGAAAAGTGGGCATGGGGCGATCCGACTGCGGATTTGGGAGCGCTAATTGCCGGATATCTGAAGATTTGGCTCAAAAGTTTAGGGCTGCGATCGAGCATTGATATTCACTTGGCTTTGCAGTGGGCAGGTGTTCCGCTTGACGAGCTTCAGCCCTCGATCGCCACTTTAGTTCAAGCCTATTTTGCCCAGTTTCCTAATGTTTTATCGCGCTTTCCGCAGTTTTTGCCGCGAGTGATGCAGTCTGCGGGCTTCGCATTAATTGAAAGCCTCCAGGCGAAGCTGCACTATCGTGAACCGTTTGGCAATACTGAGATTGGAATGCTGCAAGTTGCCAAAACGTTGCTGTGTGCCCCGGAGTCATCGATCGCCACAGTCTTCGGCATTTCGGCGGCGGAACTGGTCGATCGATCCTATCAGTTTCCTGCAACATTTCAGACGGCGGCGCGATCGAAAACGGCGCAGTCATCCGCCCCAGTTTGGCAGGAACGATCGGCAGCTTCATCTCAATGGCTGATAGTTGCTACACAAGAGGAACTACTGCAAGATTTAGTCGAACAAATTCAAATTCAATCGGATGGAATTCATTATTTGCGCGATAGTTTATCCGCAGTTGAAGCAACACAGTTCGACCGACTGCAACGACTGCCAGCAGACTTGCAGCAGCAGCACTTATGCATTTATCTCCGCAATTTTCTCTACGGTTTGTATTTCAGCGGTGAGCTAAGAATTGCTTCGGCGCAGCTAGAAAACGATGCGATCGGCGGCTTAAACATTGAATTTTTTGAGCAAATTCAGCGCAGCAATCAGGGCACGGGCTATTGGGATGCGGGATGGCAAGTGCAGCAGAAACTTAAGAAGCGCTATGCGGTACAGAAAGAAGAACTTACGATTTTTGTGGAGTCAAAGCATCTTCGGCAGGAAAATCGATCGCTCCAAATCAATGATTCGATCGAAATTTTGCTGCCAAATCACCGCATGGAAAATGATTTCTATGTTGCGGTGGGAAATGCTGGATTTCCGCTAGACGATCGCCCCACGTTAGAGATCTGTTTTCATGTTTCACCAGCAGGCGCGATCGCGCTGATGCGCCAGTTCACAACTGAACTAAATCAGCAGCAGATTCCGTTCAAATTTAAGATGATCACTAACCCAGCAGAAGAAGGCAGATGGGATGCGGCAGTGCTGAATTTGGAATGCAAATATTATCCGCAGCTACGGCAAATTTTGCAGCGCGTTTATGCTGAGAATCGATCGCATTTCTACCCGTCTGTGCCGCTTTTCATGAAGGCGATCGCACCCGGAATTGGATTAGCAGAAGAACCGGAAGAAGAACTGTTTGGCGTTCATCGCTGCCAGCAAATTGCCGAGGCATTGCTGATGGTTGACGCGCAAGAAAATGGTGTTGCGGAAAGATTGACGGCGATCGAACAGCGCTTTATAGAGCAGGGAATTGACTGGGAATTGCCTTATCTTAACGGCAAAAACGACCGCTATGAATCGATCGAAATTTGATTGAAGTTAAAATGAAATATGCTTTTGTTTCCCAACATACTCAGGAAGATTGTGGCGCAGCCTGTCTTGCCACGATCGCTAAACACTACGGGCGAAATTTCTCGCTCAGTCGAGCGCGAGAAGCCGTTGGAACGGGGCAATTAGGCACGACTTTATTGGGATTGCGGCGCGGCGTTGAAGCGTTAGGATTTCAGGCGCGATCGGCGGTTGCTACGTTGGAACTGATCGATCGCATTGGTGACATTCCGCTTCCGGCAATTTTGCACTGGCAGGGAAAACATTGGGTAACGCTGTATGGCAAGCGCAGAAACTCTTATGTGATTGCTGATCCGGCAGTTGGAATTCGCTATTTGTCGAATGCGGAACTGATGGAGGGCTGGAGCGATCGCGTGATTTTGCTTGTTCAGCCGGATGGCAGTCGATTTTATGATCAAGAAGACGATCGATCGCCTGGAATTCAACAGGTTTTGCGGCGAGTATTGCCCCATTGGGTAATTCTATTAGAGGCGATCGTCTGCGTCACAATCATCGGTTTGCTCTCGCTGGTTTCACCACTGTTTATCCAAATTCTCACCGATGAAGTTTTGATTCAGGGTGACACGCAATTGTTGCTGGGAATCTCGATCGCAGTCATCATTCTCTATGCCGTTCGGAGCGGACTTTCACTCGTTTCTGATATCCTCATTGCCAACTTTGCCCAGCAGTTAGAGCTAGAGCTTGTCTTGGATTTTGGAAAGCAAATTCTTCAGCTTCCACTCACCTATTACGAAACCCGACGCAGCGGTGAAGTCGTCAGCCGACTGCGCGATATTGAAGAAATCAATCGTTTAATTTCTCAGGTCATTGTGAGTTTGCCTAGCTCGATTTTGATTGCGATCGCTCGCTCGGATTGATGCTGTTTTATAGTTGGAAGCTGGCGCTGGTGTCGGGACTTTTGGCGATCGCCATGCTGTTTTCTGCGATCGCCTTGAAGCCGATGTTACAGCGGCAAACGCAGCGGGCAATGGTGCTGGAAACAGAAAATCAGGGGGTTTTAGTTGAAGCGTTCAAAGGTGCATTGACGTTGAAAACAACGACGGCGGCTCCTCAATTTTGGGATGAGTTGCAAAGCCGCTTTGGACGATTGGCGAACCTGTTGTTTAGCACGACGAAAATTGCAATTTACAACAGCACGTTTAGCGATCTAGTGGCTGATATGGGTCACACGGCTTTTGCTCGGCTTTGGGGGGTGGCTGGTAATTCAGCAAGAGTTGAGC
>JAAUTJ010000249.1 GCA_012031475.1 Leptolyngbyaceae cyanobacterium SM1_3_5
CCCGAAGGCGATCGCACTGCCCTCGCCCTCACCGCCCAATCCGAAGCGGGACTGCGCGAAATCCAAACTGTCTTCGATCGCGACCCGCTGTTTTTGCAACTGCGCGGCGACACCGTTCTGATTCGTCGCACCCAGGAAGATCCGTCCCCCTATGACGCGAGCGGCTACAGCCTAGAATTCTTACAGCAGGCAACGCCGCGCCGCATCATCAACACTGGACTGTTTAGCCGTCTGTCGATCTTCCTGCAAGACTTCTGGTTCCTCATTCCGACTGGCATCATCTTGATTGCCTTGCTGCTCTATGTCTTCTCGCAGCTTTATCTCAACCGCGTCGCTCGATCGTCAGGAGATTTGAAATGACGAATGTTCCTCAAACTCGCCGCTCCTCCGGGTTCGCAGGCTGGCTGCTGAATTTGCCCGATCGAGTTGAGCGCCGAATGCCGAATGCCGGAAAGTGGCCGCTGTTTTGCCTCGTCGTGCTGCTGCTAGCGCTCTCGATTCCGCTGATCGTCACGCCGCTGACGGTTTGGCAGCAAACGATCGTCGCCGTGATTTTGATTTTGCTGGGCTGGTTCACCGTCCAGGTGGAACAGCGACAAACGCAGCAGCAATCGTCGGAATATCTACACCTGTTTCTGGCGTGGCTCAGCGTTGTGACGACGCTGCGCTATCTCTACTACCGCACCAACTTCACGCTCAATCTCGATAGCTGGACAAACGGTTTTTTCAGCATTCTGCTGTATCTGGCGGAACTGTATGCGATCGCACGCTGCTGCTGTCCTACTTTCAAACGCTGAAGCTGCGTAATCGTCAGCCTGTGCCGATCGCGCAGATTCCCGACGCTCAACTGCCCAGCGTTGATGTTTACATTCCGACCTACAACGAAGATGTGGCGATCGTCCGCAAAACTGCACTGGCCGCGCTTGTCCTCGACTATCCCGCTGCCAAGAAGCGCGTTTACATTTTGGACGACGGGCGCAAATTTCCCGATCGCCGCGAAAAGCTGCGCCAGATGTGTCAGGAATTGGGCTGTATCCTGATGACTCGCGACAACAACGACCACGCCAAAGCCGGAAACATCAACACGGCAATGAAGCGGACGCAAGGCGAGCTAATTTTGATTCTCGACTGCGACCACATTCCCTCCAAGCAATTTTTGCAGCAGACCGTCGGCTTCTTTCTCAATCCCAAGGTTGCCCTCGTCCAAACACCGCACTGGTTCTACAACCCTGACCCGTTCGAGCGCAACTTGCTGACGCAGGGCGCGTTCCAGTCAGCAACGAACTGTTCTACAAAGTCATTCAGAAAGGCAACGACTTTTGGAACGCGGCCTTCTTCTGCGGTTCCGCTGCCGTGATTCGCAAAGAATACGTGCTGGGCATTGGCGGCATTGCCGTCGAAACCGTAACGGAAGATTGCCACACCTCGCTCAGGTTGCACTCCAAGCGCTATGAGTCGGTGTACTACGACAAAGTGATGGTGGCTGGACTTGCGCCAGAAACTTTTTCTTCCTACGTTGGGCAGCAGGTGCGCTGGGCACGCGGCATGGCGCAAATTTTGCGGCTGGAAAATCCGCTGCTTAATCCTAAGCTGAATCTCACCTTTCCACAACGGATTTGCTACTTCTCGGCTACGACGCACTTCTTCTTCGGCTTTCCCCGCTTGATGTATGCGATCGCTCCGGTTTTGTATTTGCTGTTTGGCATCAACCTGATTCGCGGTTTGGGTGTGGAAACGCTGGTTTACGCTTTGCCGCACATTCTGCTGGCGATGAACGCCAACTACGTCACCTCCAAAGCCGTGCGCTTTCCTTTTGGAACGAGATTTTTTGAGTACGCAATGGCGTTCCAAGATGGACTCGTGACGCTGCTGGCGCTGATCAATCCCAAGTTGGGCAGCTTCAACGTGACGAGCAAAGGCGGCATGGTCAGCAAGCGCAGCTTCGACTGGGCTTCGGCGCGAGTTTCGGCAATGATGGCAGGGCTGCTGGTCGTTTCGCTGCTGGCCGTCCCGGTTTGGTTCCTGGTGCAGCCAGAAGCTCAGGAAGCCGTTGTGATCAACATGCTGTGGAGCATTTTCAACCTGCTGCTGATCAGTGCGGCTTTGCTGGTGGCGTTTGAACAGCCGCAACTGCGTCGCGCTCACCGTTTGGGTCGCGAGGTGACGGCGATCGTTCACAATTCTCAATCGGAAAGCTGGACGGGCAAAACGATCGACATCAGCGAAAATGGAGCGCGGATTCGCCTCGATAGCTGGTCAAATTTGCCAGACATCATCGAGCTTGAACTGGTGGGCGACTTTGGTGCGGTTGCCGTTCTTGATGCAAAAATCATCCGCGTCGATCCGATCGATGAAAACCAAGTGATTCTCGCGGTTGACTTTGTAGATGTGACGCAGAAGCAATACGACGATTTGTGCCTGGTGATCTATTCCGACGTGGAAGAGTGGTATTCGCAGAATCCGCGCAGCATCGATCGCCCGTTTGACTCGCTGCGCTTTCTGGCAACCGGGTTGATGCGGGCTTTCCGCGAACCCAGAGCCGCCAACAGCATGACGGTTCGCAAGCAAATTCGCGCTGCCGCTCAGCTTTACTGGGAAGGTCACTTCTACGAAGGCGTGGTGACTGAAATGAGTTCGCGATCGATCCGGATTGAACTGGATGCCCGTGCGATGCCCAACCTGGAAGCGATGCGCCAGATGAAGCCGCCTGTCGGACTCTTGCTGAGTCAAAATTCCGAAGATTCGCAGGCCAAACGGCTCGTTGCTCAGGTGGAAACGGTCGAAGCTCCGGTCTTGAACTTTACGGCCTCAGTCGATCGATCGCGGGTAGTCGATTCGATCGCGATCGAGCTTGAGTTTCCGCAAAACCTCGACTATCGGCAGGGCAGCCGCATCAAGCAGCTATTGCGAACTCTGCGCTAAGTTTTCGCGTGAGGACTGAGAACTGAGGACTGAGAACTGAGGACTGAGAACTGAGGACTGAGAACTGAGGACTGAAGGCTGAGCAAAACGTCAGCCTTCAGTCCTTCGCTATACTCGGAAGTTGGCCGCGCTCAAATCGCTAACGTTCACCTCTGAGAGCAAGGCGACCGTTTCAAAGCCGCCGCGCAAATTGCCGTTCGTATCTACCCGGACGATCGCGCCTGCGTGGTTTGACTCAGCCGCACATACGACTCAAAGCGATTCGGACGATCGAAACTGCGGCGATTGAAAATGTCCGTCAGGTCAATGCGATCGCGTCCAACTTCAAAATCAGTAATGGTGTCGCGTCCCTCGCCTGCGCCCGTGTAGAGGAAGCGATCGCGCCCTGCGCCACCCGTTAGCCGATCGCGTCCTGCACCGCCCGTTAGCCGATCGCTGCCATCACCGCCCAGCAGCGAATCGTTACCGTTGCCACCCAGCAAAACATCTTGATTGCCGTTGGCTTCAAGATAGTCATTGCCGTTGCGTCCGTTCAGCGTATCGCGTCCGGCAAAGGTGATGAGGCGATCGTCTCCGTCTAAACCGCTGCGCGTCAAATTGTCAGTAATTCCGCTCACGATCGCCGTGCGAAACGCTTTCGCAAACAAGTCATGTCCGCGCGTCGTGGGGTGAACATCATCCCAAAAAAGAAACTGATTGGCGTTGCCCCCAGGTGTATCTTTCAGTGGGTCGGCAATGTTGCTAAAGCCAAGCGCGGATGGATTTTGGGCGAGAGTTTCGATCGGAGAAAATAGATCGGCCAGAATAATATTTTTGTCGGGAGCCGCCTGCTCAAACTGATCGAGAGCAGTGGTCAGTGCCGTGTTAAACGCAACGCTCAACTGCGTCAAATTTTGCAGTTGGTTGGCTTTTAAACTCAGCGGCACTCGGCCAAAGTTGGGTGTCTGAGCAACCACAATATTTTTTGCGCCTGCTGCGGCCAGCGATCGCACCGACGTTAAGATATTTGACACCGCAGTTGCTACGACAGTGGTGGGATCAGCCGGATTATCAACCAGGCCGAGAAAGTCATTGCCGCCCGCCCAAACTAAATACAAATCTTCTGCGCCCGCTCCCAATTGAGCCGCTTGGTTTTGAAATGAATCAATCTGCGTGAGCAATCCGCCAAACTGAAACAGGCCAAAATCTCCGATGTTCGTGCGATCGGTTTTGCGCCGCCGATCGCAAAATTCGTTTTCAGAGACAGCGGCAAGTCGAGATCCTGCGCCAAAAGTTCAACTGCAAGCAAGCCGTTAGAAAACCGTCCTTGAAAATTAGGCGGACTGGCAGGAACGATGCCAAACGTTTTCGCAAATATGTTGCCAATATCGGAAAGACTATCTCCAAACACAAAGAAATCAACGTTGGACTGATTTTGTGCTGTAGGTTCAACCGTCATTTTTGATTCCTCCCACCATGTTGATTAGCAGTGCAGAATTTTTGCTTTGAATCTCAGATGCAAAGTAGTTTTGCGCCAGCGACGATCGCAACTTGCTCTAGCGTTCTTACGCGCTCATCTTAATTCCAAAGTATCCGTTTTTACTAAAATTTTAATATTTTTACAATTTTGAAAGTTGCTTTTCAATGGCTACAATGACTTGAAAAGCAAAGTTGCCGCTAGAGCGAATTGCGATCGACCAATTTCGGGTGCATCCCACTTATGCAACGAGCATTTGTGCTTATTGATATATCAATTAGAGGTAGTTTCACTATGCTAGAAGTAATCCATCAACACCTTCAGGATGCTACCTATGCATACCGACAAACGAGACAAAATCCAAGCCCATGCTCGTGCGATTGCGGCGTTACTTTATGACGAAACGACACCCGAACAATTGACGACCTTAGAAGGCATTGAAACGATTGTGCGAGGTCATGTCTTAGAGCATATCAGCCCCCAAATTGGGCTTTTTTTATCGCAGCAACCAGTGGGACAACCAGTGGACGAACTCGGCCACTCAAAAGCATCCTTGGAGCAATCAGCATCAGTGAAAAGCAAGCGCAAGCCCTTCCAGTTAAAGGGCGAACCCAATTGAGTCCTGCTCTGGAGAAATGCTGCTTACTGGTGAGCGCCAATGTCTCTTATGAACACGCTGCTGAGGATCTTGCGCGATTGACTGGAATGGCAGTCTCACGAGGGACACAACAGCGTTTGGTACAGCGGCAAACCTTTGAGTTATCATTGCTATGGAAGGTAGATGCCGATGGAGCAATTGCGTATCTCAACAAGCACCGGCATCGCATTGTCAATTACGCTTACTTCCAAGCCGAAGGAATTTCCATTGGTTCAGGCACGATTGAATCGAGTGTCAAACAGATTGGAGCGCGTATCAAAGTGTCTGGAGCGCAGTGGAAAGCGGATCATGTTCCTCAAGTCCTGCTACATCGTTGTGCTTATCTTGATGGGCAATTCTCAATTTGAGACTTGCAAGACTGGGATGCACCCATCGAAAAGAGCCTCTGTTCTGCCGCTAGATTTCACCGCTTGAGTTGACCAATTAATTCAATGTAGATGCGACGAAACTGCTAGTTTTACTGGGGTTTGCAAGCCTTTGTCTAACACAAAATTTAGCCAAATTTCAAAGAATAGTCGCGAGTTCAATATCAGGATAGAGGGGCGGGCAAAGTTGCTTGAAGATCGATTTGACAAGCGTTGGAAATGATGGTGGCATTCAGGTATTATTTTTCTATTGGGCGGTGGAATACTGGACTCTGCTCCCATTTTTTCTAGATTGAGCTATCTTTCAACGCTTCTGGAAGAAGGCTTGAGTGAAAGCAGTCCATTCTGTATGTCTGGTTTTGGGGATGCCCTACAGGTTTGAAGAGAGGGTGGTCTTTCTGCAATGGCTTGGACAATCAAAATCAAGCTAACAGACGATCGATCCCTCCCCATCCAGAAGTTCACCCCAAAATCCGCGATCGCCTCGCTTAAAATAGAAAAATTCTTTCCTCCAAATTCTTCATGCAGCGGCAGAACGCACTCCGAAATCTGGGAACCTATTTGCTGCTCAGCAGCATAGCGATCGCCATGCTGCTGCCGCTGCTGTGGTTGCTCAGCACCGCCTTCAAATCGTCTGGCGAAGACATCTTTCAATTTCCACCGCGCCTCATCCCAGCAGAGCCGACGATCGCCAACTTCATCACCGTCTGGCAAACCAACCCCTTCAGCCAATACTTATTCAACAGCACGATTGTCGCCGTCCTCACCGTCGTCCTAAACCTGCTGTTTTGTTCGCTAGCGGCTTACCCACTTGCCCGACTCAACTTTCGCGGACGGGACGCTTTATTTGCCCTCGTGGTTGCCACAATCTTGATCCCGTTTCAGATCGTGATGATCCCGCTGTACGTGCTGGCCGTTCGGCTTGATTTACGCAACAGCTATTTGGGATTGCTGTTTCCAGCGATCGCTTCCGCCTTCGGCATCTTTCTTTTGCGTCAAGCCTTCCAAGCCGTCCCCAAAGAACTCGAAGAAGCCGCTCGCATGGATGGCTGCTCAGAACTCGAAATTTGGTGGTGTGTCATGCTGCCCTCGATCCGTCCGGCTTTGGTGACATTGGCAATTTTTGTGTTTATTGGGTCGTGGAGCGATTTTCTATGGCCGCTGCTGATTCTCGATCGCCCCGAATACTACACCTTGCCGCTCGGCGTCGCCAAACTCGCAGGCGCATTCTCGCTCGACTGGCGCTTAATTGCAGCCGGATCAGTGATTTCGATCGCTCCGATTCTGCTGTTTTTCCTCGTCATGCAGCGCTACATTGTGCCGACTGAGGCCGGAAGCGGCGTCAAAGGCTAGTGGTCTGTCACGTTAAATTTTGTGAGTTCCTGGAACAATATTCTCAATGTTAGGTTGACCCAGCCATTGTTCCGGGAACGCCCCCATGCCAAACGCTAATACCACCTCCAAGCCTTTGGCCTTGGCAACTAGACGCACTAAACTCTCCGATTGATGCGTATTCAAGCAATTCATAACCAAGTGCTAGGCAGTGTTTTAAAACTCTCGGAAAGCCCTCCCTCCCAATTCTGGTGGGCTTCCGGAGTCCTCAAA
>JAAUTJ010000250.1 GCA_012031475.1 Leptolyngbyaceae cyanobacterium SM1_3_5
TGCGGAAGTTGCTGGTGATGCTCAATGCCATGCTCAAGCACAACCAGTCGTGGAAGCCGCCCATCGAACAATCTGCTTGACAATCAAGATAATCGCTAAATCCCCCATGAATGGGGGACTTTGAAGCTCAATTTTGATAATTTCGAGGACAAAAATTGATTCATGCAGGAAGTCTATTCAATCGATCGAGCGATCGAAAGTGCTTTCAACCAGTCAATCACAATGACAAAAACACACTTTATTTGTTTGCAAATCCTGTGCCTATTCATCAACGCAGCGCGATCATTTGGGTCAGCGAGGCGGACATCTTCTCTTTGATCATCTGCTTCATCTTCAGCCACAGTGGACGTTAGCAGCAGAATACACGATCGCCCCGGTTGGATGTCTCAGTGCTTGCAACCGTCCCTGCGTTGTTGCCTATGCTGCCCCCCATAAAACCACATTGATGTTTGGCGATCTACCCCCGCTTCAAAGTGCGATCGCCATTCTGCAACTAGCAGAACAGTACCACCGCAGTTCAGACGGATTGATTCCTCGTCAAGAACGTCCCGATATTCTCAAAAAGGGCATTCTGGCAAGGATTCCCCCCTGCTAACCTGCGAGCCTATGTACTGCGAGAGATGACGGAGATAGGCTGTGGAAAATGTTTTCTAGACCCCTTGCGACATAAGAGCTATCCAGAGCAACCAAGATCCTGTAGTATGAGAATGATTATCATTTTTGCAAACTAGCTCACTCCCAAATTGATATGCCGCCTGCTTCCCAGCCTTTGCCTGTCTCGCTCGATCGAATTGTCCAGCGGTTCCAACAGATCTCGGAACCGAAGCGGCGCTATGAATACCTGCTCTGGTTTGCCAAGCGACTGCCGCCGTTTCCCGATGAGCAAAAGGTGGCGGAACATCAAGTTCCTGGCTGTGTTTCTCAGGTCTATGTCGTCGCGACTTTAGAAGATGGCAAGGTTTTCTTTCAAGGCGATTCCGATGCTCAAATAACCAAGGGATTAGTGGGGCTGTTAATTGAAGGATTGAGCGGATTGACTGCCGCAGAAATTATCCAGCTAACGCCCGATTTTATTCAGCAAACCGGACTGGATATCAGCCTGACTCCTTCTCGCGCCAATGGGTTTTACAACATTTTTCAAACCATGCAGCGGAGGGCGCTGGCTTTTTTCCTAGCTGAAATTGACTCGTACAATTGATTCAATGCATTGCGATCTAACTTGAGGAACTGAATATGCCCCGTACAACAACTTTGCCGACTGCAAACACCCTGGAGATGCCAAAACGAGGAATGCCTGTCACGATCATCACCGGATTTCTTGGCAGTGGCAAAACCACGTTACTCAACCACATTTTGAACAATCGTCAGGACTTAAAGGTCGCAATTCTAGTCAACGAGTTTGGCGATATCAACATCGATAGTCAGCTACTCGTGTCGATGGATGAAGACATGGTGGAACTCAGCAATGGCTGTATTTGCTGCACGATTAATGATGGCTTAGTAGATGCGGTGTACAAGGTTCTGGAGCGGGACGATCGCGTGGACTACATGGTGATTGAAACGACGGGTGTTGCCGATCCTCTGCCGATTATTTTGACGTTTTTGGGCACAGAACTACGCGATTTGACTCGATTAGATTCGATCGTTACCGTCGTCGATTCTGAAACTTTCACGTCTGATCATTTCGACAGCGAAGCTGCATTCAAGCAGATTGTTTATGCGGACGTGACCATTTTAAATAAGACCGATTTGGCAGAGCCAGAGCAAATTCAAAACCTGGAAGCTTACATTCATACTGTCAAAGAAGGTGCCAGAATTCTTCACAGTCAACAGGGTCAGGTGCCGCTGCCGCTGATTCTAGATGTGGGGTACAACAATCCAGAAACCTATGCCGATTTAGTTCAACAAGAAATCAAGCAAGCCCAGCATGACCCTCATCACTCGCATGAGCATCATGAAGGTCATGAACATCATTCTCACGAACATCATCCTCATGAACATCATCCTCATCATTCGGCTCACTTGGACAATGATGGGTTTGTGTCGATCGCCTTTGAGAGCGATCGACCCTTTGACGTGAAAAAGTTTGAAGCCTTTCTGCAAAATCAATTACCGCAGGAAGTTTTCCGAGCAAAAGGGATTCTTTGGTTTCAAGAAAGCGACCTCCGCAATGTCTTTCAACTCAGTGGTCCTCGCTTTGACTTGCAAGGCGAAGAATGGCGGACTTCTCCCAAAAATCAACTGGTTTTAATTGGGCGCAATCTCAACGCTGATACGCTACGGCAGCATTTAGCAAACTGCCTCGCCTGATGCCGAGTCTTTCAGCAGTTCAGTCGTCTGCTGAGGGAGGGAATGCAACATAAAACCCCTTTCTTCACGGCTGATAATCACCTCACCAAAATTCACTCATGACGTTATCTATTTCACCCGACGATTTCCGTAAACAAGCGGTGATCACTGAATCAAAACCGCCCGTTTCTGAAGCGGAGATGCAGCAAGCCGTCCGCACGTTGCTATTAGGCATGGGTGAAGATCCCGATCGCGAAGGATTGCGCGACACGCCGAAACGAGTCGTCAAAAGCCCTCAAGTTTCTCACCTCTGGCTATCAGCAATCCCTGGATGAATTGCTCAACGGAGCCGTATTTCATGAAGATGCGAATGAGATGGTCTTAGTGCGAGATATCGATTTGTTTAGCTCTTGTGAACACCACATTTTGCCGATTCTGGGACGTGCCCATGTTGCCTATATTCCCAATGGCAAAGTGATCGGCTTGTCCAAAGTTGCTCGCATTTGTGAAATGTATGCTCGTCGTCTGCAAGTGCAGGAACGCCTCACCCATCAGATCGCTGAAGCGCTGCAAGGCTTGCTCAAACCTCAAGGTGTGGCGGTCGTTGTCGAGGCAACTCACATGTGCATGGTGATGCGCGGTGTGCAAAAGTCGGGTTCTTGGACGGTGACAAGTTCGATGAAAGGAGCCTTTGCTGATGATGCCCGCACTCGTCAGGAATTTATGAGCTTGATTCGTCATACTCCGACGTTTCACTAGAGCTTTCTTTGGCTTGAGAGGCAGTGGTTTTCGATTTCGCCATTGCCTCTTTTCTTTTGCTTTTATTAAGTCGATC
Source organism: Leptolyngbyaceae cyanobacterium SM1_3_5 (assembly GCA_012031475.1). Taxonomy (GTDB): domain Bacteria; phylum Cyanobacteriota; class Cyanobacteriia; order Elainellales; family Elainellaceae; genus JAAUTJ01. Next base: position 3,125 of record JAAUTJ010000250.1, read on the forward strand.
GAAACCGACTCATGTGGATTGAACGCATGAAACTTCATGAGATGCAATTAGTTTTGGCGTTGGCGAAGCCCCTCCCAAGCTGGTGCGGTCTTGACGATGGTATTGATAAGAAATGATACCTGCTCTTTGCGCGATCGCCCCTTGCACTTTTGCTGAGACTGACGCATAATTTGACTTTTCAGATTGGCTTCGATCGATTCGTCTTGCAGGAGAAATTGCGATGCTGAAGCTTGCAGTGGTGGGCAAAGGGGGCAGTGGCAAGAGTACGCTTTCGTGGCTGCTGATTCAGTATCTTGCGAACTTGAAGCAACTTGTTTTGGGCATTGATGCAGATTACAACATGAATCTGCTTTCTAATTTAGGGCTGGATTATTCTGCTGAAGTTCCGACGCTGCATCATTCTCATCAGCAATTTCGCCAGTTTATTGGCCTGACCGAGAATGAGTCTTGGGGAATGCTGAAAGACAGAAAGCTGCCTCAGTTTTCGATCAATCCAGATGATGAGTATACGGCTTCACTGACGCTGCAAGTTTCAGAGCAGATCAAGCTGATTGTTGTAGGTTTGGGGGATGAAGATGTTTTGGATAGTCTGCTGTGTGGGCATGGACAGGTTGCACCGTTGAAGTGGTATTTACCCAATCTGGAAACGAACGGAACCACCGTTGTTATTGATAGCGTTGCTGGAACGGATATGCTCAATTACAACCTGTATCAGGGGTGTGATGCACTGATTGGTGTGGTTGAGAACCACCGAAACAGTATTCGAGTTTTGCAACAAATTCAGCAGACTGCCGATCGCCTGAATCTGCCGTTTTATGTGGTGTGCAATCAATCAGTTGAGGAATCGATCGCCACTGAAATTTTGAGCCGCTGGGATAAGCAACTGTTGGGAAATCTTCCTCATGATGAGGCGATCGCGCCTACGATTATTCTCAAATTAGTCCGCAAACTCAAGACTGCATCGATACGATTTGGCGATCGCTGATGAATAAAATCAAAACACCCGTGAGCAGTTGCTAAGTCGTTATCTCCTGTCCATCAAAGGTGTTGAATCATTAACTTACCGCTGCGTTGCCGTGTTTGAGAATTGATGTTAAACAGGCGTACATATTGATTCCGGTGTCTATCCAAGTGTTTTTCTAGTGCTGCGATCGCTTCTGTTTCCTGCATGGTTTTAATCATCCTACAATCTGACCAGGAATTTGCTCCACAATCTTGATGATGGACGACGCAGTTTGAGCGCTTACAGGTTGGACAAACTCAAGCTAAGGGGTGATGGGCAAGCTGATTTGGCTGGCGATCGACACCACAATCTGATGATTGAACTTGATAAACTTTTGTGATGGAACTTGCCGTTGCTGCAAAGTTCGATAGCCTGGAGGGTAATTCGCTCGTTTTCGGACAGAAAAGTGAAGGTTTTACTTGACCATGACTGCCGAAGAAGCTCTGTTTTTTCTCGACAAACTCCTGGAAAACAAAGGTCTAAGTGACATTCAGGAACTCATCTTTTGTCAGTGCTGGGAGGGCAAAACTTACCCAGAGATTGCAGAGAGTTCTAGCTACGATTTGGGCTACATCAAAGACGTTGGCTCTAAGCTGTGGCATCTGCTTTCGCAAACGCTTGGTCAGAAGGTGACAAAGAGTAATCTTCAGGCGGTTTTGCGGCGCAGTGTTGCCCAGTTTCAGGAAGCGGAAGTTAGCGGCGATCGAACCCAAACGCTCAACGAACGAGGCGTGATTGCGGAGCGAGCGATCTCACCCCAACCGCAAGAGCGCAACACGCGCTGCGACTGGGGCGAAGCCGTTGATGTCTCGTCATTTTACGGTCGCGCTGAGGAGTTAAACCTGCTCAAGCGCTGGGCGGTGGACGATCGCTGTCGCCTGATTGCGCTGCTGGGCATGGGCGGCATTGGCAAAACTGCCCTGTCGATTAAAACTTGCCGAACAGATGCAGGAATCGGGCAGCTTCGACTATTTGATTTGGCGATCGCTCCGCAACGCCCCACCGATCGACACGATTTTGGTGGATCTGATTCGCTTTTGTCTGGTGGCGAAGTTGCTCTGCCGCAAGATTTGAATGCCAAAATCATGCAGTTAGTTGAATGTCTCCGCAGTTCGCGCTGTCTCATCATTTTAGACAACGCCGAAACGATTCTTCGCAGCGGCGATTATGCCGGATATTATCGAGTTGGATATGAAGGCTACGGCGATTTGTTGAAGCGAGTTGGAGAAGTTTTGCACCAAAGCTGTCTAGTGATTACGAGTCGAGAAAACCCCAAGGAGCTAGAGCCGTTGGCAGGAGAAACGCTGCCCGTACGGTTACTCAAGCTGAGCGGTTTGAACAGCACTGAAGGTCGATCGATTTTGAAGTCGAAAGGGACGTTTCAAGGAGCAGCAGCAGACTGGGAAACTCTGACCGATCGCTATGCCGGAAATCCACTTTCACTTAAGATTGTTGCGACGACGATTCAAGAACTTTTTGACGGCAATATTGCTGATTTCTTATCACAGGGAACCGCAATTTTTGACGATGTTCGCAGCCTTTTAGACCAGCAGTTTAACCGTCTCACTGCCTATGAAAAAGAAGTGATGTACTGGCTGGCGATCGATCGAGAACCGACAAAATTCGCTGAGCTACAAGCTGATGTGATTCAATCGGGCTTGAAGTCTAAACTGCTGGAAGTGACCGGATCGCTGCGAAGACGATCGCTGATCGAAAAGCAGGAAGCCAGCTATACGCAGCAGCCCGTCGTGATGGAATATGTGACCGATCGGCTGATTGAGGAGATTTCTGAAGAGATTACGACTGGAAAGCTTTCGCTATTTGTCAGCCATGCGCTAATCAAAGCGATTGCCAAAGATTACGTTCGAGAAAGTCAGATTCGCGTGATTTTGGAACCGATCGTTGAACAGCTAAACATCAGCCTCAAATCTCAAAAAAATATTGAACTTCAATTCAATCAAATCCTCCAAAACCTTCAAGCTGAATTTCGATCGGGATATGCAGGCGGAAATTTAATCAATCTGTTTCGACAACTGAAAACGAATCTGGCTGGATATGATTTTTCTAATCTCACGATTTGGCAGGCATATCTACAGGATGTGACGCTGCATCACGTTAATTTCATGGATTCCGACCTGTCAAATTCCGTTTTTGCCCAAACATTAGGAAGCGTTTTATCTGTTGCGTTTAGCCCGAATGGAAAGCTGTTAGCAACCAGCGATGCAGACGGTGAGATTCGCATTTTGCAGGCGACGGACGGTAAGCAGCTTTTTAGCTGCAAAGAGCATCTTCACTGGGTTTGGTCGATCGCCTTTAGCCCAGACAGCCAGATTTTTGCCAGCAGCGGCGAAGACAAAACCGTGCGGCTGTGGGACGTGAACACAGGGCAATGTTTTCAGCAGATCGAAGCGCATTCCAACTGGGTTTGGTCGATCGCCTTTCACCCGAATGGCGAAATTTTGGCAAGTAGCAGTGAAGACCAAACGATCAAACTTTGGGAGGTCAGCACGGGCAGATGCATCGCCACCTTTGAGGGTCATACCAAAGGCGTTTGCTCGATCGCCTTCCACCCGAACGGCAATCTGATCGCCAGCGGCAGTGTCGATGAAACGGTGCGGCTGTGGAATGTCGAAACCTGCCAGTGTATCGCCGTTCTGCAAGGACACAGCAGCCGCATCTGGTCGATCGCGTTTAGTCCGGATGGGCAACGACTGGCAACGGGCAGCGAAGACCAAACCGTGCGGATTTGGCAGGTTCAGACCGGAGAGTGCCTCCAATTGCCGCAAGCCAGTCGAGTTTGGACGGTGGCGTTTCACCCAGACGGCGATCGTTTGGCGGCGGGGAGGTGACGATCGATCGATCAAGTTTGGGAATGTC
>JAAUTJ010000251.1 GCA_012031475.1 Leptolyngbyaceae cyanobacterium SM1_3_5
CCGAACACCCGACACCCGACACCCACCTAATAAGCTTCCAGCGCCTCCTGTGCCTCCAGGGTTTGCAGCACCTCCTGCACTTCTTCAGGCGAGAAATTCTGCTGCAACGCGCCCCAGCAGTGGCCTTCTCCGCTGGTGAACGTTTGGGCGCGTAACTGACGCAGTACGCCGATGCAGGCCGGACAGTCGCAGCCAAACAGCGTCACGGCGGCATCACTTTCTGCCGCGCTAAAGTCAATGTTGGGCGTTGGCATCGAAACCTGAATGACGCCGCGCAAATTTTTGTAGTGGGGCGATGCGCTTCGAGTGTTGTGTCGCCGCACGGGATGCGCTTGGGTGGAGATGGGAGCGCAGGATGCTTGGGCGATCGGTTCGGTTGGCTCTTCCGCCGCCGCAACGCCGATCATCAGCGAAGTCATCAAAACTGAACTGGCAACCGTTGGAATTGCAAACAGGTTCATCAGCAGTTTATGCATGACAAAGATACTCCTCAACTTAAATCGAAAACAGCGCAGCAATAGCATAATTCGTCAAGGGTAGTTTGTGCCAGCAATTTGTTTCGATCGCAGCAATTCGCTTCAATTTATGAACAAAACTTCAAACAAAATTTCACAAGTCAAACTGCCAGCGATCGAGTTGTTCCAATCTGCATCAGGGACGATCCCCATATTATCTGGACAATATTTATTGCTGCCGATTTATTGCTATCGCATTGCTTGGGGACCTGCCCAAACGTGATTGGCGGTGCGTCCGTAGATGATCGGTTGGTCTTCGGACTGAGCGGCGATCGTGCGCCCCGTAAAGTTAACTGACCACAGCGGCCAAGTTTCATCGCCCATTTCGCCTGCTTGAAACAGCACATGATTGGGGTGCAAGCGGCTCCAACCGAGCAGAATTGCGCTGCCGTAGGAAATGCGAGTCGGGGCGATCGTATGGGTGCGGTTTGAGGTTTTGTCCCAAACAACCGCATAGTCTGAGGCGATGCTGCTGCAAAAGAGCGATTCAAATTCTCGCGCAGCCAAGCCGTATCCGCTGCTGGGCCTGACCAGCGATCGGAATCAAAATGGCGATCGTGCCTTGCGGATCGATCGCGTCTTGTTTACTGAAAGGATTGGACGAAAGCGGCGAAGCAGCGGCGATCGTTTGCAGGTCGCCTGTGCGGAGATTTTCGACAAACAAAACGCTGCTGACATGACACTGCATCCAGTTTGAAACCGTTTGCATCTGAAGGCGGCTGTAGGCCGCATATTCACCATTGGGCGAAATCAACGACTGGCTGCGGTAGTAGCGCAACTTCGGCTGGTCGGTCGCTTCGGCCTGCATTGCCAGTACCCAATTCCAGGGAACGGGATGGGGACTGTTGAGCGGGTCAATCTGCATTGAGGTTGGCATGGCAGCAGAACCCTTGACGAAAAAAATCGAGGTGATTCAAGTTAACAAATCGATCGCAGAACGGCTCGCTTTGTGCCCGGTCTGACACATTTTGTTGTGATTTGGCAGGTGGTGGGGAGCGAGGATCAAAAATCAGCAGTGAACAAAGATAAGAAGCAGTTCATAGAGCGATCGCTACAACCACTGTCCCTGCACCCCCAACCCCTGTCACATCTTGCTACGCTGAGTGTCCCCAGTTGAGCTAGCATCACTAGATCAGGATTCGCCAGAGGTTGACGCATGACGCCTGCCCCAACTCCGCCAAGTCCGCCTTCCAAACGCAGCGATCGCCCTCCGGCAGACAACCCGCTGCGATCGCTCCTACTGCTGATTTTTCGGCTGCTGCTGCTCGGCGTTGGCGGCACGATCGCCGGACTGCTGGGCATTTTGGCCGCCCAAGTGTATCCGGCTCCTCGGACAGAGGAACCGCCGCTGCTCGAAAAGTTTTTGCAGCAAACCAACAATCTGCGCGGCACGTTGGAGCCTGTTCCCATTTCAGAGATTCCCAGCCTGCCCGTCGGAGACGAAGCCCCCGCCTCTGCTCCCCCAGCGCCCGCCTTGCGGCCACTCAATCCAACGGAGCGCCAGCAGGTGCAAAGTGAAGTTAGGGCGGTGCAAACGCAATTGGCAGGCTTGAGCGATCGCACGACTGCCCTTGAGACAAGCGTGGGTCTGCCGCGATCGACAGCGGGAATTGAAACACGCCTGCAAGCGATCGCGCAACAGCTTCAGCCCGCTGCTGCCGCTCCGCCTGCCGCTGCCGTGCCTGCGGTTCCACCGCCGCCCGCCCCGGCCCCGATCGCTTGGGCGTGACGCTGCCGATCGATGCGCTGTTTGCAGGTGAAAGCCTGCGCCCGGAAAGTCAAATTTTGCTCAATACCGTTGTCGGTGAGCTTCAGCGCTATCCAAATTCGGCGGTTTTGGTCGCGGCTCACTCGGATGCAGGAGAGAATGCAGCGCAGGCGCGGGCGCGATCGTTTGCTCAGGCGCAGGCAATCGTGCGATCGCTCGAAGCCACGTTGGGCGATTCCTATCACTGGGTTGCGGTCGGCTATGGGCAGACGGAACCGATCGCCCCAAACGATACCGCCGCCAACCGTCAGCGCAACCGCCGAATTGAAATCGGAATTTTTCCCGCGAGTGAAGCTTACTTTGAATGAAAATCGTTTTTTTGGTACGCCGGAGTTTGCCGTTCCCACTTTGAAGCGGCTGCTGTCTGAATCAAATTTTGAAGTCTTAGCTATTGTGACGCAGCCGGACAAGCGGCGCGGGCGCGGCAATGCGCTGATTCCGTCTCTGGTTAAGGAAGTGGGGATCGCCCAGCAAATTCCCGTCCACCAGCCGCGCAGCGTCAAGAAGGATGCCGACACGCTGGCGGCTTTGCGATCGCTTCAGGCCGATGCCTTCGTGGTTGTCGCCTACGGACAAATTCTCTCTCAGGAAATTCTGGATGTGCCCCGCTTGGGCTGCATCAACGCGCACGGCTCGATTTTGCCGTTCTATCGCGGAGCCGCGCCGATTCAGTGGAGCTTGGTGCGCGGCGAAACCGAAACTGGGATCACAACGATGCTGATGGATGCTGGCATGGACACGGCGCAATGCTGCTCAAGCGCACCATTTCGATCGACCTGACGGACAACAGCGCCTCGATCGCCAGCCGACTTGCCGAAGTTGCCGCCGATCTCGTCGTGGAAACGCTGCAAGGCTTGGCGCAAGGGGCGATCGAACCGATTCCGCAGGACAACGATCGCGCCACCTATGCCCCGCTGATCAAAAAGCCCGACTTTCTGATCAACTGGTCGAAGACGGCGATCGATCTGCACAATCAAATTCGCGGCTTTTATCCAAACTGCGTCGCCACCTTTCGCAATGCGCCGCTGAAATTACCGCAACTCTGCCGCTCGACGGGGACGTGCCCCCTGAACTGGCCGACCTGCGGGGGCTTTGCATCCTACGGGCGACCTGGGCGAATGTCGATCGATCCGCCAATCCGGGAACGATTGTGGGACTGTTGAAGCAGCAAGGCGCGATCGTGCAAACGGGAAGCGGCCTGCTGCTGTTGCGCGAGGTGCAGCCAGTGGGAAAACGGGCACAGTCTGGCTGGGATTTGTCAACGGTTTCCGGTTGACAGTGGGAGAAGTGCTTGAAAATGGACGAGAGTGAGTACCGCCATGAGTCAACCGATTCGCGCCCAACCGCCGCTTCAATTCATTCCGCCCAACTACACGCCGATCGTGCGATCGGCCACGCGCCTGCTGCTGCCCTATCTGCGCTGGCGCTACGGCATTGGCAAAGTTGAAGTAGAGGGGATCGATCGCCTTGCTGACCTCTATGCCGACTTTGCCGCGAACAAAACCCGCTTCCTGTTGGCCTTTCGCCACTCCCACCCCAACGATCCGCTCTGCATGGCGACCTTGGTTTGGAATCGGCTTCCCCCTGCCGCCAGAGCGCGAGGACTGAAGATTCCCCATCCGCCGCACTCGCACTTCATTTACGATCGCGGCATTCCGCTTTGGGCAGGCAAACTTGTCGGCTGGACTTATCTGCGCTTGGGCGGCACTCCGATTCGGCGTGGCAAAGCCGACTTAGCTGGAATCAAATCCGCCCGCCAGCTATTTGCCAACGGTTCCTTTCCAATGGGAGCCGCCCCCGAAGGTGCAACCAACGGCCACAACTGCATCGTTGGTCCGATCGAACCGGGGATCGCGCAGTTTGGCTTTTGGTGCGTCGAAGATTTGCAGAAAAGCGATCGATCGGAAGACGTGCTGATCGTGCCGATCGGCATTCAGTATTTCTACGACACGCCGCCCTGGAACGCGATCGATCGACTGCTGCAAGACCTGGAAGCGGCGACCGGACTGGAGGCGGAACCCGCGATCGAACTGGGCGACGCGCTGACACCCGACCAAGAAATGCGGCTGTATCAACGCCTGTTGCGGCTGGGCAACCAGCTACTTACGCAGCTAGAACAGTTCTACAGCAAGTTTTATCATCAGCCGTTGCCAACGTCCGCTCAAACCGCACCGCTTGCTGCCAATCTCGACATCGCCCAACGCCCAAATTGCCGATCGCCTCTCCGCGCTGATGAACGCTGCGCTGACGGTTTCCGAAATCACCTTTAACCTGCCGCCCAAAGGCAGCTTCACCGATCGCTGCCGCCGCCTTGAACAAGCTGCCTGGGATCGGATCTACCGCGAAGATCTGCCTGACCTGGAAATGCTCTCCCCGATCGATCGCGCTTTGGCCGATCGCGTTGCCCAAGAAGCCGAGGAGTCCCTTTGGCACATGCGGATTGTGGAAACGCTGGTCAGCGTCACAGGCCAATATGTCCGCGAAAAATTTACTGCCGATCGCTTTGCCGAAACGCTGCTGCTGGTTTGGGATGTCAGCCGTCGCATCCAAGGTCAATTTCCGTTTCCCCGCCCGCAGCTTGCCCGCCAAAACGCGATCGTCACAGTCGGAGAACCGCTCTCGGTCAGCGATCGCCGCTCGGCCTACAAAGCCAACCGCCGCCAAGCCGTCAGCGACCTGACTGCTGATCTGCAAACGGCTCTGGAAAAGTTAATTCTCTAGGCGATCGCCCCACTCAAAAACCTGCTGTCGTGCCCTTCGATCGATCGGCTACAGCAGGTTTTTAGCTTTGAGCGTAACTTTGGTTTGAGCGTAACTTTGGTTTGAGCGTAACCTTAGCAGGTGCAGCCCGAATGACCACAATCGCCGTGTCCGTTGGGATGTCCTTCGGCGCAAGCTTCGCTGCAATAGTGCTTGCTGTCTTTTTCGATCGCGTCCGAGAGCGAAACGATGCAAAGGCAAGATTCACAGGCGCATTTCATTTGGGTGACGGTTGCCATGAGGATTCCTCCATGAGTTGATATTCAAATCATAACATCTGAACAGACATTCAGATGTTGAGTAGTAAAATTTGACGAAAGCGATCGCGGCTGAAGTTTTGCGGCGATCGTAACCTCTAGATTTCTTCTGAGAGCGAATAGACCTGCCCGTCAATCAGCAGGCGCGTAATTCCTTTAGCCTGAAGGTAGCTGCTCACCTTGGTAATCACCTGGCTGTCTGGCACTTTCACCACGCGCTGCATCCGGCGGGAAAAGCGGCGAGCGACACGATGATTGTCAAAAATCGGCAGCGTTTTTGCCTGGATTTCGTCAGTCGGGATCTGACCGAGTTCGGCAAAGTCGCGTAAGGGGCGCGTGATCAGTTCTGAGGCGCGATCGACCACCAAATAGCAAGTCTTAGGCATGGCGGCTTCCGAAAGCGGCAACACCTGAATAAAAGATTTTGACTGCACCTGAACGGCTGCTAGTCCGTCGTGATCATCCTCGTCCTCGTCGTCCTCATCGTCAAGATCGTCGTCGAGGTCATCATCGAGATCGTCATCCTCGTCCTCGTCGTCCTCATCCTCAAAATCCGTCGGTGAGGCAGACAATTTTCGATTGGGAATCGGGTCAAGGATGCGTTTCGGCTTCGGCTCCGTTTGGACAGGTGCCACTTCTTCGGCAATCTCTTCAACCGCGAAGCGATCGCGACTGGATATTTCGACTGCTGCACTCGCTTCTTCTGGTTCGATCGATCCTTCTAGTTCGATCGAACCTTCTGGGGCGCTCGATCGACGGCGGCGCAGCGGCTTGTCAGCAGGAGACGGTTCGGCGCGGGCTGGCTCGATATAGGACGGCTCGGTGTGGGGCGGCTGAATTTCTGGTTCAGCGACGATCGATCGCTCAGCCACCGCAGCGATCGGCGGATCGAGAGGCGGAGGGACGATTACGGCGGGTGTGCGGCCAGCAATTCGCTTGCGCTGAATCAGCCCTTCATATTCGTCTTCAGACAGTCCTTGCTTGAGGATGCGGCTGATCGTCGTGTTGCTGACGCCGTAGCGAGCCGCCAGCGTCGAGGAAGTTTCATCGCTGGTGCGATAGAGATCGAGAACCGCTTGCTTATCCGAATCCGAAAGTTTTTGGGGAGCCATGCAGCCTTTGTCAGCAAACAACAGGGAATTTACTCAACCGCCCAAGCGATCGCAACCAGCCTAACACCGAGACGATCGCAACTGGCAAGACTTGACAGGCGCACCCGAAGGCAGCGAAGCGTATCGCTCAGGTGAAATGCTTCAGTTTCCATTGTGGCAGGTGATTCCCCGAAGCTGGCAAAGTCGTCCCAAAATTGTCAGGCACGACGCCGACTGCTGCGGCGTGATTTCGTCGAAAGGTCGTATTCCAGCGCGGCTCCGATCGCAAACAGGACGGCGCTAAAAATCCAAAACACTTCCGGCAGTGCGCCCGTTTGGTAGTTGGGAATGTAGCGAATTGCCCAGCCGAACCAAACATCGGCAATGTAGAAGCAAAACGCAGCAGCGGCAATGAAGCGCCACGACAGCGAAAATCGCCCGCCCCAAAAGGCCAGCAGCAAGGTCGTTGCCATAATCACCAGCAAAATATCGCCCACGACATACAGCAGCGCAAAAATATCGGCCAGCGGTGCAAGCTGCGCTTCAACGGCCAGTGCCCAAGCCGGAACCACAACTTCAGCCGCAGGTTCGGCTTCAACGACGGCTTC
>JAAUTJ010000252.1 GCA_012031475.1 Leptolyngbyaceae cyanobacterium SM1_3_5
TGCGGCGGCAGCGGGGCGGGCTGCGACTGAACGATCGTTGCACCAAACGCCGAGATGCCTAAAACCTGCATGACTTCGTTGGCAGACTGGTAGCGCTGGCTGGCCGAACTTTGTAGCAGTCGATCGATCGTGTCGGCTAGGTTGTTGCTGATGTTGATTGCGGCGCTGCGCCAGATCCAAGTTGCGATCGCGCTGTTGTACAAATCGAACGGCGCGAGTCCGGTCAAAAGCTGAATGCAGGACACGCCCAGACTGTAGAGATCGACTGGCGGGAATCGCTTTGCCGACAAGCTGTTCGGGTGCGGCATATTCGGCACTGCCCAGCACGGTTCCAGTTTTGGCAAGCGCAGATTTAGTCGCGTGTTTGGCCGTGCCGAAATCGACCAGCATCAGCGTGTCATCGCGGCGCAGCAAGTTGGCGGGCTTGATGTCGCGATGGATGACTTGGCGATCGTGCAGAAATTGCAGCAAAGGCAAAATTTCCTGCAACACTCCGCGCAGTTGCGTTTCGCTGAAGGTTCCGGTTTCTTGCAGTTCGGTCAAAAGTGACTGTCCTTCGACAAATTCCTGCACGACGTACTGCTGCGATTCGCGCTCAAAGTAGGCGAGCAAATTTGGAATCTGCGGATGTTCGCCAAGTTGATTTAGTCGCGCTACGTCCTGCCGGAAACTGGCTAACCGCTCACCGACTGCGTACTGTTTGAGGATGACTTGCTCCCCAGTTTGCCGATCGGTTCCCAGAAGGGTGCTGCCGGATTCGGAGGTGAGGCGATGGCAAGCGAGGTAGCGATCGCCCAGCCGCAACCGCCAACCACAGGTTTGACAAAAGCGAGCATCATCGGGATTTTGCGGCCTCGGACAGGTTCGATTCAGGCAGAAGCTCATCGCGGCTAGACGTTGAAGCGGAACAGCAGCACATCGCCTTCCTGCACGACATATTCCTTGCCTTCGCTGCGTACCAAGCCTTTTTCTTTTGCCGCGCCCATTGAACCTGTCGCCACCAAATCTTGATAGGCGACCGTTTCGGCTCGAATAAAGCCGCGCTCAAAATCCGTGTGAATCACGCCTGCCGCTTGCGGGGCAACCATTCCCGCCCGAATTGTCCAAGCGCGAGTTTCCTTGGGGCCAGAGGTGAAGTAGGTTCGCAGTCCCAACAGTTCGTAAGTAGCGCGAATCAGCGATTTCAAGCCGCCTTCTTCCACGCCCAGCGATTCGAGAAAATCTTTGACTTCTTCGGGCGAAAGTTCGACCAGTTCCGATTCCACCTGAGCGGAAACAACCACAACCTGCGCGTCTTCCTGCGCGGCGACTTGGCGAACCTGCTCGACCCAATCATTGCCCGTCGCCAAATCATCTTCTGAGACGTTGGCAGCGTAGATAATCGGCTTGCGCGTCAGCAGTCCCAGCGGCTTAATCAAGATTTCTTCATCTTCGGTGAGGCCGATCGATCGCGCCTGCTTGCCTTCATCCAAAACCGCTTGCAGCTTTTCCAGCGCGGTCAGTTCTGCCTGTGCGTCTTTGCTGGTGCGGGCTTGCTTGCGGGCGCGATCGATTCGCTTTTCGATCTGCGACAAATCGGCCAGCGCCAATTCCAGGTTGATCACTTCGATATCGCGGACGGGATCGACCGACCCGGCCACGTGAATAATATCGTCGTCGTCGAAGCAGCGGACAACATGGACGATCGCATCGACTTCGCGAATGTTGGCTAAGAATTGGTTGCCCAAGCCTTCGCCTTGACTCGCGCCCTTCACCAGTCCGGCAATATCGACAAACTCGACTCGCGCCGGAACGATTTCCACTGAACTGGAAATGTCGGCCAAGACCTGCAAGCGCGGATCGGGAACGGCCACGATGCCCGTGTTGGGTTCGATCGTGCAGAACGGAAAGTTGGCCGCTTGCGCCTTCGCGTTTGCCACCAAAGCATTAAATAACGTAGATTTACCGACGTTCGGCAGTCCGACAATTCCGGCTCTTAGCATTGCAGTTTCACTGGCATTAGATTCTCGGACGATCGACTCGCAATCGCCCCATCCCAGTTTGCCAGTTTTTAACGGCGATCGACTATCGCGGCTTCCGGTCGAATCGGTCGGGGAAGCTGAACCGGAGTCGGGATCGGCTCTGGCGCAGGGCTGGGAATCGGTTCGGGAGTCGGATCGGGATTGGGAATTGGCTCAGGGGCAGGCGCGGGATTGGGCAGCGGATTCGGACTTGGCTCAGGCGGCATCGGAATCGCCGGAGGCTGTTCGGGCGGCTGAATCTCGGGGACTTGTGGTTCGGGAACGGCGATCGCAACGGACATAAAATTCTCCACAAGGGCAGATCTATCATGCAGATCGATCGCGCTTTTCACATCCCCAGCAGGGCACATCCTCAGCAGGGCACAGAAATCAGCGGCTCACCCGTCAAGCTAAACGGTCGGACGGTCGTAATCCGAACTTTCACCAGTTGACCTTTCAGTGCAGCAAAATCGCCCGTGAAAAACGTCAGCCGATTGCCCGCGTCCGCCCCATCACCTGTGTCGGGTCTTTCGGATTTTGGCCTTCCACCAAGACTTCTTCGATCCGGCCTTGATAGCGCTGCGATCGATCCGCCGCACTGGTCGAAACCAGATGATTCAATCGCTGGAGGCGATCGCGCTTCACGTCTTCGCTCAGTTGATTCTCCCAAATTGCAGCGGGCGTGTTCGGTCGGGGCGAGTAGGCGGCAGTGTTGACTAAATCAAAGCCAATTTCTTCGACCAGCTTCAGCGTGTTCTCAAACTGCGCCTCGGTTTCTCCCGGAAAGCCGACGATCGCATCCGCGCTAATCGACGCATCCGGCATGTAGCGGCGGATCGTGTCGATAATCCGGCGATATTTTTCGTGCGTGTAGCCTCTGCTCATCGCCTTGAGAACGTCATTATCGCCGGACTGAAAGGGAATGTGGAAATGTTCACACACTTTCGGCAGTTCCGCACAAGCCCGGATCAGGCGTTCGGTGAAATAGCGGGGGTGGCTCGTCGCGAACCGGATGCGATCGATCCCCTTCACGTCATGCACGTAGTGCAGCAAATCCGTGAGCGTGTGCAGATGCCGACCTTCCGCAGTTGCACCGGGTAGATCGCGGCCATACGCATCAATATTTTGTCCGAGCAGCGTAATTTCGCGGTAGCCTTCCTGCGCCAACTGCTCAATTTCTGCCCGGATTGCTTCCGCGTCCGTGACTGCTCGACCCCGCGCACATTCGGCACCACGCAGTAAGTACAGCGCTCATTACAGCCGTAAATCACGTTCACCCAAGCACTGACGGTACTATCACGGCGCGGCTGTGTAATGTCCTCAACAATGTGAATCGGGTCAGTTGCCACGACCTGAGCGCCGTCAAACACCTGCTCCAATAGATCGCGCAATCGATTCGTGTGCTGTGGTCCCATCACCAAGTCGAGTTCGGGTACGCGCCGTAAGAGTGCTTCGCCTTCTTGCTGAGCGACGCAGCCCGCCACAATCAGGGTGAGATCGGGTTGAGTGCGCTTGCGATCGGCCTGTCTGCCGAGATACGAATACACCTTCTGTTCGGCATTGTCGCGAATTGTGCAGGTGTTGTAGAGGATGAGATCGGCGCTTTCTGGTTCGGCTGACCACTCAAAGCCCATTTCTTCGAGAATGCCAGCCATGCGCTCCGAGTCGGCTTTGTTCATTTGACAGCCGAACGTCGTGATGTGATAGCGGCGAGCAGTTATAGAATTCGCAAGGCGAGCAGCCATAAATTCGCAAAGGGTGAAGGGAATCAGCGCAGATTCCTAATTATAAGTTTTGCGATCGATCAATTGCGACCCACTGCGGCATAAGTCGATCGCCTCTCACATGTCAAATTTCACGAGAGGTTTCATCAAAGCTTCATTAAATCTACGCAGACCTCCGTAAATTTTGTGATCTATAGAGCAAAAAATCTTTTAATATTCAAACAGTGAAGTCACTCAATGACTGCGTTCTCCCTGTTGTTTAATTCGTCGCATGTGTTATGCCCCCATCAAAAAGATGGGCTACTGCACGATGCAACCCTAGGGAATGTGACGCAAGCGGAGCGTTTCAAAACCGTCAGGGTCGGGTTCAAGCGGCAATCGCCGCTTCAGTTCAAGGCGCTTTAGCTCAAGGCGCTTTAGCTCAAGGCATTGCTGCGATCGCGTTTATCGTGCATCACGGTTGTCAAGGGTGAAGGATCGGCATATTTGCTGATTCCTTCTGGCTTGTCGATCGCCTGGTTCGGTCTGGTTCTTCCTGAAAATCCTGAATTTATGAATACTTCATCTACCTGGAAAATTGCTGTCCTTGCAGGGGTAAGCGCAGCTTTTGCGACCGCAGGGCATCCTGCCGCTCATGCCGTCAGCATTGTGTTTGATGAAAACGATAGCGGGGCTGATGCAGGCAGTTCGCTCGATCGGGCAGCGCGTGTATCCCGTCGGGGCGTTGCTGACTTTACGCCCGTCGAAGCGATTACCGGGCGGCTTGGCTCTCGCTCTGACCTGTTTCGCGTCTATCTCGACGGCACCACTTTTCTAGCCACAACCGAAACCGTCATCGGTAACTATCCAGACACGCAGCTTTATCTGCTCGACAACAACGGCGTTGGCTTGTATTTCAACGACAACACGCCCAGAGACGATTTGCGCTATGACGCTAGATCGCAGCGATCGACCATTCGCCTTGCTCCCGGCACGATCGCGCCCGGAATCTATTACCTAGGCATTTCTGCGTTCAACTGGGACCCGATCGATACAAGCGGTAACTTCATGTTTCCCGATCGACCCCGCCGTGCTGAATTCACACCCGCGAACTCCTCCGGTTTGCCGCTTGCTGGCTGGCGCGAACGCGAAGGCAGCACAGCCCCAAACGGCCTCAGGGACTACCGAGTCTTGCTCAAAGGTGTCACAACCGTTTCCCCTGAAATACCCAGTCCTGCACCGACCCCAAGTCCTGCACCAAGTCCTGCACCAAGTCCTGCACCAAGTCCCAACGCCTGCACCAAGTCCAACACCGAGTCCTACGCCCACGCCACTTCCCACGCCACTTCCCACACCACTTCCCACACCCACACCACTTCCCACACCCAATCCAACGCCTACGCCTAACCCAACTCCCACGCCCACGCCACTTCCCACACCGTCGCCTAGCCCTGGAACGTCGATTCCTGAACCGAGTGCGATCGCAGGCATCGCTCTAGGCGCACTCAGTTTGCGGTTGCTCAGACGCAAGCGCTAGAACGGCGATCGATCGCTTGGGGAATTGGGCTGGGTTTCTTGTGGCTGCGTGATTCCCCAAGCGATCGTCTTGCAAAAGAGGGCGTCAAATTTCGTAACAAGTGACGCTTGAGTGATAATCTGAAAATTGAAAACAGCAATGTTTAAGACAGTCTTCAGATTTGCACCGCTGATCACCCGATAGACGCAAGCATGGTCACTACAGCAGAAAAAACGAACGTCGGCTACGTCACCCAGATCATTGGCCCGATCCTTGACGCTAAATTTCCTCCCGGCCAGATGCCCCGCATCTACAGCGCCATCATTGTCAAAGGCACAAACTCCAGCGGTCAAGAAGTCTCCGTTACCTGCGAAGTGCAGCAGCTATTGGGAGACAACCAGATTCGCGCCGTTTCGATGAGTTCAACAGACGGTTTGGTACGCGGCATGGAAGTGACCGACACGGGCGCACCAATTAGCGTCCCGGTCGGTACGGCGACGCTGGGTCGGATCTTCAACGTCTTGGGCGAACCCGTTGACAACCGGGGACCTGTTGACGCACAAGAAACGCTGCCCATCCACCGCCCTGCTCCAAAGTTCACCGAACTGGAAACCAAGCCTTCCGTGTTTGAAACCGGAATCAAGGTGGTTGACCTGCTGACTCCGTATCGTCGCGGTGGCAAAATTGGTCTATTTGGCGGTGCAGGTGTTGGCAAGACCGTCATCATGATGGAACTGATCAACAACATTGCCACCCAGCACGGCGGCGTGTCGGTCTTTGGCGGCGTGGGCGAACGCACCCGCGAAGGCAATGACCTTTACAACGAAATGATCGAATCCGGGGTGATCAACAAAGAAAATCCCAGCGAATCGAAAATTGCCCTGGTTTACGGTCAGATGAACGAGCCGCCCGGAGCAAGAATGCGCGTCGGTCTGTCGGCTCTGACAATGGCCGAATACTTCCGCGACGTGAACAAGCAGGACGTTTTGCTGTTCATCGACAACATCTTCCGGTTCGTCCAGGCAGGTTCAGAAGTGTCCGCCTTGCTTGGTCGGATGCCTTCCGCTGTGGGCTATCAGCCGACTCTGGGGACGGACGTGGGCGACTTGCAAGAGCGGATCACTTCCACGACGGAAGGCTCGATCACCTCGATCCAAGCCGTCTACGTGCCTGCGGATGACTTGACCGACCCCGCTCCCGCCACCACCTTCGCCCACTTGGACGGAACGACCGTGCTGTCTCGCGGCCTTGCCTCAAAAGGCATCTATCCCGCTGTAGACCCGCTCGACTCGACCTCGACCATGCTTCAGCCCAGCATTGTTGGCGCTGAACATTACGACACGGCGCGATCGGTTCAGTCCACCTTGCAGCGCTACAAAGAACTGCAAGACATCATTGCCATTCTGGGTCTGGATGAACTGTCAGAAGACGATCGCCTCACGGTCGCCCGCGCCCGCAAAATCGAGCGCTTCCTCTCCCAGCCGTTCTTTGTGGCCGAAGTGTTCACCGGATCACCCGGCAAATACGTCACCCTGGAAAAAACGATCAAAGGCTTCCAGCGCATTCTCGCAGGCGAACTTGATGACCTGCCCGAACAAGCCTTTTACCTCGTCGGAGACATCGACGAAGCGATCGCCAAAGCCGAAAAAATGAAGGCAGAAGGCAAGTAGGGTGTTAGGAATCGGGTGTCGGGGATCAGCAACAGCCGACACCCGACACCCCACACCCGACACCCAACCCCTA
>JAAUTJ010000253.1 GCA_012031475.1 Leptolyngbyaceae cyanobacterium SM1_3_5
GGGGACTGGAGGCGGGCTTCTCGAAACAGGCTGGATGCTGCCGCATGTATTGCGTGATCCGGCGAGCATTTTCGCCTACTGCGATCGCAGGCTGCGACTGTCGCACCTGAATCGGCACAAACTCGACGCGCATCTGTTTGGTTGCGCCGCTGTCGGACTCGCGCAGCGACACTTTCAAAACAGCGGTGTCGTAGTCGGTTTCGGGATTGGTTTGACTGTCAGCAAACACAAAATTGCCGATCGAATAGGCGATCGCTCGACCTTTATAGATTTCCGCGCCTTGCAGCACGTTGGGGTGATGGCCGACGACCAGATCTGCGCCTTCATCGATCGCAAACCGCGCCAGCTTCACCTGATTGTCGCCTGGATATTCGGTGAGGTCTTGATTCCAGCAGTAGTTGACGACGACCCAATCCACCTGCGGACGAATCGCCTGAATGTCTTCGCGAATGCGTCGATCGATCCCTGGATTCAATCCGGTACGCCAGCTTCCCGCTGCCTGAAGATCCGAATCGGAGTAGCCCAGATAGGCGATCCGCTGGCCTTTCACTTCGAGAATTTGGGGGCGACGCGCCTCGCGCTGATTGCGTCCCGCGCCGATCGACTTGATTCCTGCTGCGCTCAACTGCTCCATCATCTGTTCGATCGCGCCGCCCTTGAGTCGATCGCTCGCCAAATTGACGAGATCAACACGATCGGCATTCAGCGATGACTCGGTGGGCGACTCGTTTGGCACGTCCAAGTTCGCCAGCGAAATATCCGATCGCATGTCGTTAAAGGCCGAGGCTTCTGCGCGAGGCGCGACCAAATCGCTGCTAAAGGTCAAAGTTACAGCCGGATCAAGCGGATTTTGGGAGGGGTGTTCAGTGACGATGACGCGATCGTCCACTGTCGTCACGGTTTCCGATCGCACACCGCTGCGTGAAGCAGTTGAGGCCGAGTAGTGCTGCATCAGTTCAAAGCCGCCGCCCACGACAAATGCTGCCGCCGCCGAACCGCCCAAAACGATCGCCCGTCGCCGTCGATTGCGCTGGACAATATTGCGCTGGACAATTGTGAAGCTCGGATTTTGCCGCAGCACGATCGCCGTCGTCGATGTGGCCGAAGCGGGCTGCATCGCTGGTGGTTTGACCTGACGCGAATCCGTTCCCTCTGCGCTTCGCGAGTCCGTTCCCTCTGCGCTTCGCGATCGTGTCGAAAGCCGCACCGACTGCGCCCAAACGATTTTGCGGCTGCCGATCGGTCGAGCCACAATGCAAACCTTGCCGATCAAATTCGATCGCAACTGACAGAGCCGATTGCAGACAAACCGCACCAACCGCTCACGATTGGGCTGTCGCTGAAATTCAACCAGCAAATGCAGTCCAGTTCGCGATCGCCCAACCCGCACCTGAATTCCTTGCGGCACTAAAAAGCCGTTGAGCCAGTAGGCGATCGCCTTAAGGTCTCCCGCCTGCGCTAGTGCCCGCACACTCGGCTGATACGATATCGTCATCCTGTCCCACTCCTCCACAACATGCCCGCGATCGATTCGGCCATTACAATCGCTCTTCCCACAAACTAAATGTAGGGTGACTCACAAGCGATCGCGCTGCTGATAGCGGTTGATACCGCATCAGGCTAAGTAATTATCACATTTTGGGGACATTTTCAAATCTTTTTCATCCGCACAACCCAATCCAACCAATAAACCGTGCGATTTCTCCCAACACACTGGATTCCTGCCTCGATCGCAGCAGGGGAGAAGTTGACCCTTTTCTAAGTGAAACAGTCAAGACGCTGGGACGCTGCGCGATCGCAAATTCACGCTAAATTAGGAAATCAAGGTTTCACGATCGAGCAGCTATGGCAGGGCAGCAGGCAGTACGCCGTCAAAACGAGTGGTCTTGGCGGTTTTGGCCGCTGGTTCCGCTCTATCCGTTCGGGCAGCGACAAACGATTTGTCGTGAAGTGGTTCCCGATTCGATTTGGGTGTTTGAGCAGATTCAGGGGTTTCTCTACATCGTCGTGCCGATTCGGATGACGATCGTAAAATTGGCGGCAGGCGGTTTGCTCGTCTATGCCCCGATCGCCCCCACGCCCGAATGTTTGAGGCTGGTGCGCGAACTGGTTGCCCTGCATGGCGACGTGAGCTACATCATTTTGCCGACAGCTTCAGGACTGGAACATAAAGTCTTTGTTGGTCCGTTTGCGCGACAGTTTCAGACGGCACAGGTGTTTGTCGCGCCGACGCAGTGGAGCTTTCCGGTCAACTTGCCCTTAAGCTGGCTGGGGTTTCCGGCCAAGCGCACCCAGGTTTTGCCGATCGACAGTGCGATCGCGCCGTTCTCGGATGAATTTGACTACGCCATTCTTGGTCCGATTAAGCTCGGTTTGGGTCAGTTTGAGGAAGTTGCGTTTTTTCACAGGCAATCGCAAACGCTGCTCGTGACCGATACAGTTCTCTCGATTCCGGCTGACCCGCCCGCCGTCGTTCAGCTTGATCCATTTCCGCTCTTGTTCTATGCCAAAGAAGACGAATCCGACCAAACGATCGACACTGCGTTTAATCGTCGCAAAGGGTGGGAAAGAATTTGTCTGTTCGCGTTTTACTTCGCACCAAGCGCCCTAGATGTTGTGCCATTTGGTCAATCGATTCGCAATATGGCTCAAGCAGCCGATCGATCGCGCCATGCGTACTTTGGCTGGTTCCCCTTTCGCTGGAAACCGAACTGGCTCAACACATTTGACCAGCTACGCAATCAGGGTCGCCTCTTGGTTGCACCAATTTTGCAAACGCTGATTCTCAACCGCGCTCCAGTCAAAACGCTGGCCTGGGTCGATCGTGTCTGCGACTGGAATTTTCAGCGCGTGATCCCCGCTCATTTTGACGCACCGATCGCGGCTGACCCACAGCAGTTTCGATCGGCCTTCGCCTTTTTGCGTCACGCTTCTGGGCTGCCGAGTGCAGATGTGGAACTGTTGCAGGCGATCGAGGCTGGGCTGAGCAAAGTGGGCATTCTGCCGCCTGCAAAAGTCGATTAGCTCACTACAGGCTGTCTATCTACCATAAACTGTCTACTTACCATAAACTGCACTGTCCTTGCTGTCTGAGCAAGTGGTCGCACAGGACGATCGCCACCATTGCCTCAACCATCGGCACGGCTCTGGGCAAAACGCAAGGATCATGTCGGCCTTTCGCAGCCAACAGCGTTTCCTCACCGTCTTTGGTAACGGTGCGCTGCGCTTTGCGAATTGTCGCCGTTGGCTTGAAAGCAACGCGCAGCACGATATTTTCACCGTTTGAAATGCCGCCTTGAATGCCGCCCGATCGATTTGTCACCGTCCGCATTTCACCCTGCTCATCCACATAAAACTCGTCGTTGTGTTCAATTCCCGTGAGCAGCGTTCCGGCAAACCCCGATCCAATTTCAAAGCCTTTACTGGCCGGAAGCGACATCACCGCTTTAGCAAGGTCGGCTTCGAGCTTGTCAAAAACAGGTTCACCCCATCCTTTTGGAACATGCCGGACGACGCATTCAACCACGCCGCCGATCGAATCGCCCGATCGTCCAATCTGCTCAATCAGTTCGATCATCTGCTCCGCCCGTTCCGCATCCGGGCAGCGAACAATGTTGCTCTCAACCTGTTCCAACGTCACAGTATTCGTATCCACAACGCCCTCTAGGTCCTTGATGCGCTGCACATAGCCAATAATCTCAACGTTGGCAGCTTGACGCAGAATTTTTTTGGCGATCGCACCTGCCGCCACTCGCCCGATCGTTTCACGCGCCGAAGACCGTCCGCCACCCTGCCAATTGCGAATGCCGTACTTCGCGTCGTAGGTGGCATCCGCATGAGATGGACGATACTTCAGCGCCATTTCGTCATAATCTTGCGATCGAGCATCCTGGTTCCGCACCAAAATCGCGATCGGCGTTCCGGTTGTTTTGCCCTGAAACAGGCCAGAAAGAATTTCGCAGCGATCGGCTTCTTTGCGCGGCGTTGTAATCTTGCTTTGACCGGGACGGCGGCGATCGAGTTCAGCTTGAATTTCTTCCGCAGAAATTTCAAGGCGGGGTGGACAGCCGTCAATTACAACACCAACGCCGCCTCCATGCGATTCACCAAACGTCGTTACTCGAAATGAATGCCCGAATGTGCTGCCCATCTTGTCAAAGTGTTTGCTTGCAGCCGTCAATCTTATCGCACTTCTCACTGCCCTGCGAGCAGTAGAAGAAACCTGAGCAGCGATTCGATCGCTCCCATACAAAAACCGCCCCGGTCAGAGGGGCGGTCAAGGACTAACAAGAGCAGAAGCTCGGCTTAGCCGTTGATTTCGGGCGCTTGGACTGCGGCTAGGTCAAGCGGGAAATTGTGGGCATTGCGCTCGTGCATCACTTCCATGCCCAAGTTCGCTCGGTTCAAGACATCCGCCCACGTGCCAATCACGCGGCCTTGGCTGTCGATGATGCTCTGGTTGAAGTTGAACCCATTCAGGTTGAATGCCATCGTGCTGATGCCCAACGACGTCATCCAGATGCCGATCACGGGCCATGCTCCCAGGAAGAAGTGCAATGAACGCGAGTTGTTGAACGAGGCGTATTGGAAGATCAAACGACCGAAGTAGCCGTGTGCCGCCACGATGTTGTACGTCTCTTCTTCTTGCCCGAACTTGTAGCCGTAGTTCTGGCTCTCGGTCTCGCTCGTCTCACGAACTAGGCTCGATGTGACCAAGGAACCGTGCATGGCAGAGAACAAGGCTCCGCCGAAGACGCCCGCCACGCCCAACTGGTGGAACGGGTGCATCAAGATGTTATGTTCGGCTTGGAACACGAACATGAAGTTGAATGTGCCCGAAATGCCCAGAGGCATTCCGTCACTGAACGAGCCTTGGCCGATCGGGTAGATCAAGAAGACTGCGGTTGCTGCTGCCACAGGCGCAGAGTAGGCGACGCAGATCCAGGGGCGCATTCCCAAGCGGTAGCTCAGTTCCCATTCGCGTCCCATGTAGCAGAAGACGCCAATCAGGAAGTGGAACACGACCAATTGGTAGGGGCCGCCGTTGTAGAGCCATTCATCCAGCGAGGCTGCTTCCCAAATCGGGTAGAAGTGCAACCCGATCGCGTTGGAGGAAGGAACGACGGCTCCGGTGATGATGTTGTTGCCGTACATCAGTGAGCCTGCAACGGGTTCGCGGATGCCGTCGATGTCAACGGGGGGCGCGGCGATGAAGGCGATGATGAAGCAGCAGGTGGCGGCGAGCAGGGTGGGGATCATCAGGACGCCGAACCAGCCCACGTAGAGGCGGTTCTCGGTCGAGGTCACCCACTGGCAGAAGCGCTCCCACAGGTTGGCGCTTTCGCGCCGCTGTAGTGTTGTTGTCATGGTATTGAGTGCTTGTAAGTTACAAAGGTTATGAATCGATCGATTGCTCGACCTGAAGTAATCCTATACGGTTTATTTCTTTTTGTAAAGCTTCTCAGACTAATTTTTGGCGGTGGAGGGGCGGTTTTACTCCTCCTCAAGGGGTTCAAACTGAAGCTGTGCAACGATCGCAGCGATGTCGAGTGCCAAACGATCGATCGCCAGGTACATCCAGCTTATGAATACTTGCGGATCTTGACTGGTTTTCTGAAAGCCAAGGGCGATCGCCAGCTTTTCGTAAGCAGGATGAATGATCAGCGTTTGCAGATCGCAGAGGTTGGGAAAATCGCTTTGCATCTGCTGAATTGTGGTTTGCGCGTCTTGCAAAAGCTGGCAGAGCGAAGACGGCTGAAGGTAGTCCGCATCAATCATCCAGCTCCGCACAAAAATGGTGGTGCAGGTGGAGTCGCCTGCTGCGGCCATTTTGATCGGGTCTTCGATCGCGTCGGAACTCAGGTGTAAGCTTTTGCGGGGCGGCAAGAAGAAATTTTCCTCAGATTCTGCGGCTGTGGGATAGAAGGCATAGAAGCCGACCGGATTGCCGTTGTCTTGGCGTCGCAAAACGCGCAGGCCGATCGCATATTGCTCTGCCCACTGCCGCAGCAGCTTGGCGATTTTGTGCGGAAACGACCGTCGTTTTGCAGCGCCAGTTGTAGTTTTGGGCGAGGAATGTGGCGACGGGGATAGTATCCGTGCGGGCGTTGAACTGGTCAGGCGCGAGGGAAATTGTGACGGCGGGAGTGGGCAGGGTCAGCAGTTCGGACGGTGGATTAATTTGAATGCAGATGGTGTTGCCGTCGAACTGCTTGTCGATTAGGCCAAGGGCAGCAAGCTTGTCGATCATCAGGCCAGCGGCGCGATCGCTGCCTCGGTCTTGATTGCCGTAAAAGAGTTCGGCGGCTTCGCGGTGCGTACAGGAAATCAGACCAGCAGGGACTTCCAGCTTTGCCAGTGGCGGCTGATGTGGCTTTTGTTTGGCAAGCAGGTAGACCCACAGGCTCAAGAAACATTCGGCGCGGCGGCGCGTCATGCCGACTCGCCCCAGCAGCTTGTTGATGAAAGCTTGCTGCTGCTGCAAAGATAACCACTGGTGAACACACTCAATATCCATGATTTCTGCCGAAGAAACTGCGGTGAAGTTGGGCGTTTTCACCGAGGCGTGTCGAACACTTCAGCAGCGATCGCAGCGATTCCAGAAGTGGCACGGAGCAAAACTTCACCCTGCTTCAGGCTGCTACAGCCCGCTTTCCTGTGCGGCTTGGCACTTCATCACCCCAGCTTGAACAATGGCAACAAGCGATCGCAAAAGTGTCATATCCCAAGCGATCGCGGGGTGTTGCGCTAGGAGAAATGCGGATTATGTCTACTCCAGAGACAGTACAAGCGGTGATGGAAGGCTTTGTAGATGGGATTTTGATTTTGACCAAGTACGGCGGCTGGGTGCAGGCCAACACGACAGCACAGCGGCTTTGTCGTCAGCTTACGCCCAAGTCTGCCGCCAATCTGGACAAACCGATCGTTCCAAAAGCGATTTGGGGGAGTT
>JAAUTJ010000254.1 GCA_012031475.1 Leptolyngbyaceae cyanobacterium SM1_3_5
CCGCTGCCTAATAATCAAGCAGCAAACTACATTGTGGGTCGTTAACTGCTGAATGCAGAATTGATCTCTACAGGTGCAGCAATTGGCGCTGCTGAAACTGGGGACGAATTGAAATCAAACCAGTCTCAAAGTCCCCCATGAATGGGGGATTTAGGGGGCGAAAAGGCATCGCATCCTCGCAATTCATCCCTCAATTCAGCAATGCCCAGCAGTTTACATTTCAAATGATCAAATCGATCGCCTGATGCTTTTGCTGCACCGTAAATTCAATCGCAAAGTTCAGCCTATATTTGCTGATTGTGAATGAAATACTGCTCCTAACAAATCACCAAAGCCGATGCGACAGCTGCTTGTGCAAGTGCCGCAGGGATGCGGAAAAACAGTATTAGACTTTGCCGAAGCCTGTGGCGGTACAAATTTGGCGCAGGTGGAAGCAGCCGGAGTGGATCGATCGATCGATTTAGTGTTCGTCCACATCTCGAATGGCAAGGTGGAAGAACTGTTGGACAAACTGCAAGACCTTCCCGACTTGAGCTTTACGCTGCTGCCAAGTGGAATCATGGCGCTGCATCCACCCGCCGATGCTGCTCCTGATCAAGTTACCAATGTGGAAGAGCGCAGCCCGATCGAAATTTTCCTATCAGGCTTGCAAAGCACCGGATCTTGGAAAGGATTCTTGAGCTATGCGGCGATCGCGGGCGTTGTCGTCTGGATTGGCCTGTACACCAACACGAGCTATCTGCTGGTGGCGGCGATGCTGCTGGCTCCATTTGCAGGCCCCGCGATGAATACCGCACTGGCAACGGCAAGAGGCGATCGCCAACTGCTCAAGCGCAGTCTGATTCGCTATTTCGCTGCCTTGAGCGTCACCATTGTCACCACTGCCCTGCTCAGCTGGATGCTTCAGCAGCAGATCCCCACTAGTTTGATGATTGACAGCAGCCAAATTTCTGCCGTTTCCGCTTTGATTCCCTTGGCAGCGGGAGCAGCGGGAGCGCTGACCTTAATTCAGTCCGATCGCAGCAGTTTGGTATCGGGAGCGGCGACGGGAATGCTGGTGGCGGCTTCGCTGGCTCCACCCGCAGGCATCGTTGGCATGGCAGGCGCGATCGGGCGTTGGGATCTGGTCACAAATGGAGTCTTTTTGCTGCTGCTGCAACTGGGCGGCATCAATCTTTCCGCCGCTTTGCTGTTTCGTCTGTTTGGACTTTCCACGCAGGGAACGCGCTATCAGCGGGGCAAGCGCGGCGTATTTCCGATCGCCATTGGACTCAGTGCGATCGTGCTAACCGGATTGCTGATCTGGCAGTTTTCTAGCCCGCCCAATCTACAGCGCTCTAGCCGCGCTCAGCGGGCAAATGCTCAATTACAGCAGGTGGTTGAGCAAAGTAATTCTGTTCAGCTAATCGAATCAAACGTGCGTTTTACCAGAGCGAATATTCAGGGACAAAATACCTTGCTGTGTGTGGTGTATGTGCAGCGTCAGCCAGAGGCCGATCGATCGCCTGAGCAGATTCGCGCCGACCTGACGCAAGCAATTCAAACTCAGTTAGCGCCAGAATTTAACGCTACGCCGCTGGTTGATGTAATTGTGTTAGAAGCACCTGGCGTTTGATTAATCTAATGCAACCTTTCGATCGACCTGAAAAGCAAGCCATTGAGTTTGAACAGCAGCAGATTTTACAGCAGCTTGAAGACTGGCTAGAACTGCCGATGCTCGTGCTGAGCTTGGTTTGGCTCGGTCTATTTGTCGTAGAACTCACGTGGGGACTCACGTCAATTCTAGACCGATTAAACCTCGTGATTTGGGGCATCTTTATCCTCGAATTTGTCCTCAGACTATTGCTGGCTCCACGCAAAATTGCTTATGTCAAAACGAACTGGATGACGGCAATTTCACTGCTTTTACCTGCCTTACGAATCCTGCGGTTTGTGCGCGTTCTGCGGATTCTCCAAACGACACGAGCAGTCCGGGGTTTGCAGCTATTGCGCGTTTTGACTCGCACCAATCGCAGTATGCGATCGCTTACAGCAACCTTTGCGCGGCGCGGATTTGGCTATGTCGTGATGTCAACCGCAATCGTTACGCTAGTTGGGGCGGCAGGGATGTATGCCTTTGAGCAGGAAGCTCCAAATGCAGCGGGATTTGATAGCTACGGCACAGCGCTTTGGTGGACAGCAATGCTGATGACCACGCTGGGATCAGATTACTTTCCGCAAACGCCCGAAGGCCGAATTCTATGCTTTTTGCTGGCACTTTATGCGTTTGCTGTGTTTGGCTTTGTGACGGCAACGTTAGCCACGTTTTTCATTGGACAAGATGCCGATGATGACGAAGCAGAAATTGCTGGAACGCGATCGATCAACGCCCTGCGAGAGGAAATTATCGCCTTACAAACTGAGATTCAAGACTTAAAACGCAATCAACAGTAACCTCAGACGGAAGCCAATCCCGTTCACATTCTGTAAATTACAAATGCAACTCACGGCAATGATTCAATGAATGCAGAATTTTCAGCCCTGGCAGACAAAATGCAGTCAATGTTGAATGGCTTCATTGCCCTGCTGCCAAACATGGTGCTGGCGCTGATCGTCTTTTCAATCTTCTTCTTTGTTGCGAGGGCGATTAAAAGAGTTGTCAAAAGGCTAACGCGCCATCGCCGTCAGGCTCGTAATTTGGGATTAGTGCTAGGGCGATTAGCGCAGGGTGCCACAATTTTAGTTGGCTTGTTTATTTCGCTGTCGATCGTGATTCCTTCACTCAAGGCCAATGACCTTGTACAGCTCCTTGGTATTAGCGGTGTGGCGATCGGGTTTGCTTTCCGAGATATTCTGCAAAATTTTCTATCCGGCATTCTAATTTTATTGACTGAACCGTTCCAAATTGGTGATCAAATTGTCTTTAAGGACTTTGAAGGCACAGTAGAAAATATTGAAACTCGCGCCACAACGATTAGAACTTATGATAATCGCCGGATTGTGATTCCCAATTCTGAACTATTTACCAACTCAGTCACCGTCAATACTGCATTTGATAGTCGGCGAATGGAATACGATGTTGGAATTGGCTATGGTGACGACATTAAACAGGCGAAACGGCTGATCTATGAAGCCCTCGACGAGGTAGAGGAAATTTTGAAAGATCCCGCTCCTGATGTATTGGTGATGGAACTGGCAGAAAGTAGTGTCAATATTCGAGTGCGCTGGTGGATTAAACCGCCGCGCCGGATTGATGACTTGCGATCGCGCGACCAAGTCATCACTGCAATTAAACAAAAACTCTATGTGGAAAACGGCATTGATCTGCCTTATCCGACGCAACAAATTTTATTCCATGACCAGACGGAAGAAACTGATGGCGATCGCACCCAGCAGCGCGAAGGTTGGCCTGCGGGTAAACAGGAAGTTCCCCAACCGCGTAGCATCAGTGGGTCACTGCGAAAACTCGCAGAAATGCGCTCTGAACGCGATGGAAATGGTCATGCAGCGAACGACAAATGAAAAATACAAAGCTAGTTAAATACTGGGATAATTTGCGATCGAGCTATTGGTTTTTGCCGACTTTGATCGCAAGCATTGCGTTTGTACTAGCACTCGGATTATTAGAAATCGATCGATCCGGCAAAGCACCGGGATGGTGGTGGCTCTACACCGGAGGACCTGATGGAGCCAGATCGATGCTGTCTACGATCGCAAGCTCGATGGCGACGGTAGCGGGAACCGCATTTTCAATTACGATCGTTGCCCTGCAATTGGCGGCCTCTAATTTCGGGCCGCGCCTGCTGCGAAACTTCATGCAAGACATTGGCAATCAAGTTGTTTTAGGAACCTTCATTGGGACATTTCTCTACTGCTTGCTTGTACTGCGGAATATTCGCAGCGAGGGTTTTGATCAATTCATTCCGCAGTTGTCGGTCACGATCGGCATTGGGTTAGCAATCGTTAGCGTTTTGGTGTTAATTTATTTCATTCATCACGCTTCAACGATTATTCAAGCTTCTCATGTGATTGCAGGTGCAAGTGACGATTTCGATCGCGCCATCGATCGCTTGTTTCCCGAACAGTTTGGACAGCAAGCACAGCATCATCAAAGACCCATTGCAGAAGTTTTGAGCGATTTCGAGACGCAATCAGCTTCTATTTGCTCCCAGCACAAAGGCTATTTACAGGCAATTGACGACGATGCCTTAATGAAAATTGCCTGTCAAGCAGAGGTGCAGCTTTGGCTCAAAACTCAACCAGGAAAATACTTGATTCCCAGTAGTCCGATCGCCTTGATTCATCCGAAAGACCATTACTCTCCTGCCCTTGCAAAGAAAATCAATCAAGCCTTTATCTATGGCAAAGAGCGTACCGAACAACAGGACGTTGCCTTTCCGATTGAACAACTGGTTGAAATTGCGCTGCGGGCGATTTCTCCAGCAGTCAATGATCCATTTACGGCGATTCGCTGCATCGATCGATTAGGTGCAGGATTCAGTCAATTAGTTCAGCGTGATTGGCCTTCACCTTACCGCTACGATAAGTCTAACCAGTTGCGAGTGATTGCTGAACCTATCAAACTAGAATCTTTGTTCGATCGCGCTTTCACTCCCATCCGCCAATATGCTCAGTCTGATTTGGCCGTCACCCTGCGCTTGCTAGAGGCGATCGCCCTAATTGCTCGCCATGCGAAAGCGCAAAACCAAAAGCGAATGTTGCGTCATCACGCCGAGATGATTTGGCGCGGTAGTCAGCAGGGTTTATCGGAAGAGTGCGATCGCACCGATGTCGAGCAATGCTATCAGCAGGTTTTGCAAATCCTAAATTCCGAAAATTCCTTTGTCTCAGAATTCAAGCAGCTTTGAAGCGATTTGAACAAAGCTATTTCAGCATCAGTAACGTTACTGCATTGAGCCAGCGAGCAGGATAGCGATCGCCAAATTCTGCTAACAATCGGGTAAGGAGTTATTTGCCCAGCCATCGATCGTCGTAAAGTTGTGATTCAACGAAAATTATCGATTAGATGCTCCGTACTACGGCACGCACTGTTACAAATTCAAGCGGGAGCTGTAGGGCGATGTAGCCAGTTAAGTACGCCCAGTGAAGCAATTGCCCCGACAAAATGAGCCGTTATTCCTGTTGTATTTACTGCTGCAACAAAGATATCGAGCGATCGAATCACCCGATTGGGATCATAAATTGCGACCCCTTACGGCTGGGCAATAGATTTGGCGAGCAGTACGGCGATCGTGGTTCCTGTTCCCAAAATCATCAACAACATACCCGCAAATCTGGTCATGGCAGCTAATCGTAGAACATGCATAATCTTGGCTCTTTTGGGATGAATCAGCGGGTCAAGATTGCGAAGTCGCTTAGAAAATCGAATCAGTCGAAATGCCAAATAAATGCCAAACAGCAGTACCGCAAATCCACAGACTGCCCAAAACATCCCAACGCCTAAGCCAGGAGTTGTCGCTTGAGTCGGACGCACAACTGCTCCAGGAACGTCGGGGGAGCAACGATCGCCTGATTGAACGTCCGCCCATAAATCGCTAACAGCAACCTCACACTTGAAGCTGCTGCCAGCCCAGTTTGAATCACGAAACTTGACTATCCTGCAATTCGTAAGACTGTAGAAATTTGCTCAAGGCGATTGCTAATAGGTTGCACTTCTAGGTTGTTTTGCATTATTGGTTACTCCAATTTGATGAAAATTTTCTGTTGTTCTTAAGGATTTTCCACTGATCTAAGATGTCATGTATAACAGCTTCTTCCAACCATGTTTGGGCAATGACTAAAATTGGTAATCCTAGCAGTAAGCCTAAAAAACCAAAGAAAGTTCCGAAAGCAGTTAATAAAGCCAGCGTTGTTGCTGGCAGTAGATTAACTTGCTGCTTCATGATAATTGGCGTGACAAAATTTCCTTCTACTTGCTGAATCACAAAGTATAGAAGCAGGACAGCGACTGCTTTCCAAGGTTCATCAAGTAAGGCCAATAATATTGGAGGAATGGCGCTTGCGATCGCACCCACATAAGGAACGAAAGCTGCTAATCCAGCTAACAAGCCGTTCACAACCGGAAGTGGAATTTGCAATATCAATAATCCCACTGTAGACGTAACTCCAACAAAAAACATACTCAGTATGATGCCTGCCACATAGTTAACTAATTTCACCTCACACTTTGATAGAATTTCATCTGCACGTTGACGATAAAAAGCAGGGAAAATATTGACTAAACTTCGTCGATATTGCTGTGGATTTGCCAGCAACATCAGCGTTAGTACAAAAACAAGTAGTGTGTTTAAAATCAGAGTAAGCGAATTTGAAAAGAAAAGATAAATATGTGAAATGATCCAGTTCAAAGCGGTTTGTAACTGTCGTGTGAAGTTCGTTATGCTAGGAAGGTTTGTCACCATTCCACCTTGCATTCTCGATTGGAGTTCAGCACTCCATAACTGAATTTGATTAACTGAAATGGTGACTAGTTCTAGAAGCTGATCAAACTGATTGACTAGGCGAATCGAGATGAGTGCTGCAATCATTCCCAACAAACTTAGAATGATTGCAACTGTTAGTAGAACTGCGTATCTCCGTTTGATATGAGATTGCCTAAACCGCCTTACTAAATAATTTAAGGCAGTGGCAATTACAACAGCGGCCAGAAAGAGCAGCACGATCGTTCGGATCTGCCAAAGAATGTAAGCAGAGAAGATAATTGCTAATAGACCTAACCATCGTCCGAGTGTCAAAGCTTTACCTCTCCTGTTGAAAGCGCGATCGCTCCTGCCTAAACTTCTAATGTGCTGTTAACCCTGCTTGACTGACAAAACTAGGAAGCTGGAAGGTCGCTCAGGACAATGAATTCACGCTTTAACGACTGCTGATGTTGTTTGCTTGATGCCATTGATGGTTGTGGATCAGCAGTGCTCGCTAGCAG
>JAAUTJ010000255.1 GCA_012031475.1 Leptolyngbyaceae cyanobacterium SM1_3_5
TGGCTTCCGGTTCCCGGTTTTGCCCTCGAAGCACTGTTGGGCGATGCGGCTCAGGTGGTGCTGCAAGGCCAGCAGGTTTTGCCCAAGCGGACGGAGGCGATCGGCTTCCAGTATGAATATCCTCAGGTCAAACCCGCACTCGCTGAAGTTTTAAGCGAGTAGTTTTTCTGGCAGTGGTGGGGCGATCGATTCATCTCACCCCATCACTGAAGCTGGCAACATCACGAAGATTCCGGCTTTTCCACAACAGGTTTCTCTCAATTTGAATTGAGCAAATCTTTTGATAAGCTCGCGATAAATCTTTAACAGGATTCAACCCAATCGAGGCGGACTCGATTAAAATCAAGTCAGCCAATTTAAGTGGTGCTTGCGATCGATTTGTAACCCTCAAGGAAACTGATGATGCCGCGTGTCTTAGCCGTCTATCCCGTTCATTTTGTCGATCGAGCGGTCGCGCATACGATGGCTCGCCTTTGTCCAGCGCAAGTGCAAGCGCCATTAGCGTTCACCATGATGGCTCCCAGCATTGAGCCGATCGATCGCCGCTCCAACTTAATTGCAGCCATTCCTAAACCGTTCAAAAAGCTTTGCTACACGCTGAGGATCGATCGCCCAGTGACCGAGCTTCGATATTTGCGAAAGCTAAGAGCCTTTGATGCGGCGTACATTTGGCCGAAGATTTCAACGCCGACCATTGCCCGTGCAAAAGCAGCAGGTAAGCCCGTTTTTTTAGAACGAATTAATTGTTCTACTAGCACAGCGCGATCGATTTTGGATGATGCTTATGCGCGGCTGGGCTTGACACCCCAACATTCGATTACGTCAGAGATGATTCGCGATGAAATTGAACAAACCCGCCACGCGGATTATGTTTTCTGTCCAAGTCCGCTGGTAAAAACCTCGTTTCTAGAATTAGGCGTTCCAGCCGAAAAGCTGCTTTTAACCAGCTACGGTTGGTGCAGCGATCGTTTTCCGACGCTGCTCGATCAGCCTCCGACGCTGCGATCGCCGATCAGCCGTTCACGATCGTTTTTGTGGGCAGCGTTTGCGTCCGCAAAGGAGCGCATTTGCTGATGCAAGCCTTTATTCGATCGGGCATCAAAGGCCGCCTCCTGCTTTGCGGGCAGATGGAGCCAGCGATCGCGTCGGCCTGCAAAACATGGCTCGATCGACCAGATATTATTCACCTGCCATACACCAGCGACATTACAGCGGTTTACCGAGAGGCCGATTTGTTTGCCTTTCCCAGCTTAGAAGAAGGCGGTCCGCAGGTGACGTATGAAGCAATGGCGCACGGACTGCCCGTTGTGGTTTCACCGATGGGCGGCGGCAGCATTGTTCGCGACCAGGTAGACGGCTGGATTTTGCCGCCCCATGAAGAAGAAGCTTGGGTTGAAGCGTTTCGCCAACTTGCGGCTTCACCCGAATTGCGATCGCAGTTCGCCCAGGAAAGCTGGCAGCGATCGCAGCAGTTCACCTACGATCGCGTGGCCGAGCGCCGCGCTCAAATGATGCTGGCAAAGCTGCACCCTTCGGCAGTCACGGCTGAGCAAGCCATTTCTGGTTAGTTTCGCTAGAGGGTGGAGCCTGTTTGCCCCCGCATTGCCTCCAGCCGCCGACCGATCCAGCCGATCGCCCCGCTGACGATTGCCCCCGCCATCAAAATTCCCAAAGCGGGCATAAACACAGGCTGCCACAGCCGATACCACAGGTCAAAGCCGAACGGCAGATTGAGCGATTTTCCGACCAGCGCGATCGCCAGCCAGCCAAAGCTAAACAGCACGAAGAACAAATTCATCATCAACACGGAGTTGAGCCAGTTGACCAGCGTTTCTTTCATAGGAGGCGATCGGGTTTTCTCGTATTTTAAACTGAGTGCTGTCGCCTGCTTGTGGCAAAGTGGGTATCCAAAGTGAAAATACGTAACGCTCTAACCTGATGAACGCTGCTGCTACCCTCGATCGATCTGCCGAACACGCCGAAGCTCTCGCCCTGTTTGCTCAAGGCAACTACGCGGATGCTGCGATTTTGTGGCAGCAGTTGGCGGAAGCAGGCGCGATCGCCGCCTATTGGCATCTTGGCCTTGCCCTACTGCTGCAAGAGCAAGAAGCTGAAGCGCAAATGGTCTGGATGACACCGCTGCTCGAAGCAGACGAACCGCAGGCCGAACGCTGGACGATCGAACTCAGTCAGGTTCTATCTGATGAAGCCAATCGCCAAGCTACTGCGGAAAATCTCGATGCAGCGTGGCTGATTCGCCAGCATTTACGCCAGCTTAACGCGATCGACCTGCCAAACTTGCTGGTGTTGCTGCTGCTCGATCTCCGGCGCGATCCCGATGCGATCGACAGTGAACTGCTCGATCAAATGACCGCCTTGCTGCCCGACGCAGAAGGTATTTCGCCGGATTTGCTGCTAATGGTTGTGCGGCAGTTGGCGGAATTGGAATCGAACGAGGCGAGCATTTTGGCCTGCATTGAAGCGATCGCGCTTCACATTCCGCCAGAATCGATCGTTGAGATTTTGCTGACTAAAGCGAAAAGCGTGTTTCTCCGCGCCAAATCGCAGCTTGCCGCTGACCTGGGAAAAATCTGTGTTCGCCTGCTGCCAGACAATCTGGATGTGCTGATGGCGGTGATCCCGATGCTGCAAAGAGTGGATGGCAGTGAGGAACTGTGGTTGAGTATTCGACTGGGGGAGCGGTGTTTGGCTGAATTGCCCACGCTGGTCGATCGCGTCTTTGCCGCGCAGCACTTGCTGACCAGCTTAATGACGGCCAGCAGCCAGCATCAGCGGGCGATCGAAGTTTACGATCTCTACAAATTGCTGCTCGGTGAAATTGCTCAGAGCAGCGCTGCCGATGCAGATGAACTGGGGCTGCTGATCAGACTGTTAACCTGCGGGCTGTTTTGCTTTTACTTTGAGGACAAACCGCGAGAAAATCGATCGCTCCGCAATGCGATCGCCGCCCTCAGCCAGTCGTGCGTCGGTTCCTACTGCGATCGCACCTATGTTCATCTGCCGCGTCCAAAATCGAAGCGGCTCAAGATCGGCTATTTGTCTGAATCGCTGCGGCAGCATTCGGTCGGTTGGCTCTGTCGCTGGCTGTTTAAGCATCATCTCAATTTCGATCGCGTCGAGGTGCATCTCTATTCGTCACGCGAATCATCTGATCCTTTGCAGCAGACGTTTAAGGCCGAATTTGGCGATCGCTTCCATCTGCTCCAGGGAAATGTGGCGGCGATCGCGGATCAAATTCATCAAGACGAGATTGATATTCTTGTCGAAATGGACAGCCTAACTTCCTTTACCGACTGCGGTGTGGCGGCGCTCAAGCCTGCGCCCGTTCAGCTTCACTGGCTGGGCTACGATGCCGCAGGCTTTCCCACGACAGACTACTTCATTGCCGATCCCTACGTACTGCCGGATAACGCACAGGACTATTACGCCGAACAAATCTGGCGAATGCCCCATACCTACATTGCCGTTGATGGCTTTGAAGTGAGTGTACCGAGTTTGCGGCGCGATCAGCTTGACATTCCCAGCGAGGCGATCGTTTACTTCAGTTCGCAGGTCGCCTGAAGCGCAATCCCGACAACGTGCGACGGCAGCTCCAAATTCTTCAGGCCGTTCCCAACAGCTACTTTTTGATTAAAAGCATCAAGGCCGACCAAGCCGCACTCGAAGCGTTCTTTCGGCAAATGGCCGAAGAAATGGGCGTGGCGGGCGATCGCCTCCGCTTTCTCCCCCGCGTTCCTGCCGAAACCGTCCATCGTGCAAATTTGGCGATCGCGGACGTGGTTCTCGACACGTTCCCCTACACGGGCGCAACGACGACGCTGGAAACCTTGTGGATGGGCATTCCGCTCGTGACGCAGGTGGGCGAACAGTTTGCCGCCCGCAACAGCTACACGATGCTCAAAAATGTTGGCGTTGAGGCGGGAATTGCCTGGAGTGCTGAAGAATACGTCGAGTGGGGCATCCGCTTGGGAACCGATCCAGCCCTGCGGCAGCAAATTAGCTGGCAGTTGCAGCGATCGCGCCATACGTCGCCTTTGTGGAACGCCCGCCAGTTCACTCGCGATCTGGAAGCGGCCTATGAACAGATGTGGCAGCGATCGCGATAGAGACGCGAGATCTCGCATCTGTACAGATGTCGGGTGTCAGCTAAATTTTGAACAGGGCGCATCGATCGCAGTCGGCAGCTTAGGACAGGAGCGGTCGTTCTCCTGCTGCTTGGCTTGCCGATCCACCACACCCGACACTCGACACCCGACACCCGACACCCCAAAAACATGACAAGCAGCGACAGGTCAGTTGATTTTTGGCAGGCGATCGATCGCGCCATTGGCAACGATTCACTGGACGAGGCGAGGCAGCTTTGCGAGGCGGCCATCCATCAAACCGACAGCAAAACGCCCTACTGGTACTTGGGTTTGATTGCGCTACTGCAAGAGCAGGAAGCAGACGCGCAGGCGATTTGGCTGGTGGGCATGGCGGAAGGAGAAACCGACGATCTCGCACAGTGGACGATCGAACTGGCCGAAATCCTTCAGCGCGAAATTCAGCGGCGATCGACTGATTCGGCCAAGCTGCTCAGGCAATATTTCCACGAACTTGTGCCGACCGATCTGGACAATCTGCTGCATCTGCTGCGACTGAGCGCTGATCCGTCTGAGATAGCGGAATATGCGAACGGCGCGATCGAACTGCTGCCGTCCGAAGTGCCGATCGATCTCCATTTGCTGCAAACGACGCTGCGCGATTTGATCTGCGCTCAGCCAGAATGGGGCATCCGGCTGGCCGAGGCTTGTGCCTCCAGTCTGTCGCCGGACTGGGTGAATCTGCTGCTGTCACAGGCGATCGAACTCACGGCACAGCAGAATTTTGCGCTGGCCGATTGCTATCTCAGCTTGGGTCTTCAGCTTGATCCGCAGCATGTGCCAACGATCGCACGTGCCACACGCAACGCGATCGCGCAGGGTTGCTATCGAGAGAGCGTGGAACTTGCCCAGCGCTACTGTCAGCTTGCGCCCACGTTCGATCATCAACTAGCGGCGAATACTTTGTTGCTCAAAGGCTTGCTCTCGCTGGGATCGGCTTGGAGTGGGGCGGAAGCGGCTCAGGCTCAGCAAATTGCCTTGCTGAAAGCCGATTTGACTGCTGCCGTTCCTTCCTCAAATGCCGCGATCGTCTGTTCGCCGCTGTACTATGCGCCGTATTTGGCCGATGATCCGAGCGCGAGGCGATCGCTGCAAAATCAAGCCAGCGCCCGCTATCAGGCCAGTCTGGAGCCGCTGCCGTCCGTGACGGTGCATCAAAAAAAGCAAGCGGCGGATCGGCTATCTGTCGCGCTGTCTCAGGCAGCATCGGTCGGCTGGCTGTCGCGCTGGCTGTTTGCCCACTTCGATCGCGAGCAATTCGAGGCATACGTTTACTTTTTGCAGCCGCCACCGCTGGAAGCCTTTTCCGATCGCTGGTTTGCCAGTGCCGCCACTGAACACCGCTTGCTGAATGGGGAAGCGCGATCGATCGCCACGCAAATTCAGGCCGACGACCTCGATATCCTGATCGACCTGGACAGCATCACGGTTCCGCTCACCTGCGAAGTGATGGCGCTTAAGCCCGCGCCGATTCAGGCGACCTGGCTGGGGACAGATGCTTCTGGACTGCCCGCGATCGACTACTTCATTGCCGATCCCTACGTGCTGCCGGATGACGCGCAGGACTACTACGCCGAACAAATTTGGCGCTTGCCGCGCACCTACATCGCCGTTGATGGCTTTGAGATTGGTGTGCCGACCTTGCGGCGGGATCATTTGGGCATTCCCAGCGAGGCAATCGTATTTCTTACCTCGCAATCCGCTTTCAAGCGCCATCCTGATACGATTCGGGCACAAATGCAGATTTTGCGGGGTGTCCCGAACAGCATTTTGCTGGTGAAAGGCTTGGGCGATGCGGACGGCTTGCGGCAGTGCTTTGAAGCAATGGCGCAAAGTGAAGGCGTGGCGATCGATCGGCTCCGATTTTTGCTGCTGGTGGCCGATGAAGCGACGCATCGGGCGAATTTGGCGATCGCGGACGTGGTTCTCGACACCTTTCCCTACAACGGGGCAACGACGACCTTGGAAACTTTGTGGATGGGCGTTCCCCTCGTGACGCAGGTGGGCGAACAGTTCGCGCCCGCAACAGCTACACGATGCTCAAAAATGTCGGCGTCGAGGCGGGGATCGCCTGGAGCGTCGAGGAATACGTGGAGTGGGGCATTCGGTTGGGAACCGATGCCACTTTGCGGCAGCAGGTAAGCTGGCAACTGCGGCAGAGTCGCCACACCGCGCCCTTATGGAACGCTCGCCAGTTTACTCTCGATCTAGAGCAAGCGTTTTTCGCGTGGACAAGCTGAGTGCCGATCGAATCGAGCAGGCTTTACTGTTTGAGTTGCGGCAGGAAGATGGGCATGGATGATTGAAAGTGCGATTTTGGCTTGAAGGCCGCAGTCCTCAAGCGCAAACTTACAGCGGTTTTCAGATGAATATGCCACGCTTGCGAATTGGGTTAGCCCCCTCAATCCCCCAATTCTGGGGGACTTTGAGGTTCAGTTTCCCATTTTTGGGGGGCTAGGGGGGCGGAAACCGCTGTAAGAGGAGCGATCGCCTCCGCAACTGCGAACTGCGAACTGCGAAATACGAACTACGATTCCGGTTGCTTGTCGAGGTCTTTCGCAACTTTCGGCATCCGCTCCGCCGCTTCAGCCATCACTTCCGGCATTTTTTCGAGCATTTCGCCCGGATAGTTTTCCAAAACTTTGGTAGACAGCGAAATCCGCCGCTTCGGTTCGTCCACGTCAATAATCACCGCTTTGATCGGCTGATTGACTTCAAAAAACGACTGGAGCGAGGCAACGTAGTTTTTGCTGATTTG
>JAAUTJ010000256.1 GCA_012031475.1 Leptolyngbyaceae cyanobacterium SM1_3_5
AGTTCTGCGACATCGGCTGTTCGATCGAACGGGCAATCGGAAAAATCAAAGCCAGCCCAACGATCAGCATTGCGTACTGGCTGAGTGCCGTACTCGCGCCCGCCCCGACGCTGCCCAGCCCAAACGCACAATCATCAAATAGTTCAGCGCGACATCCACGCTGTTGCCGACGATCGACAAAATCAGAACGCGGCTACTTTGTTCGCGTCCCAGCAGCCAGCCGATTAGCACGAAATTTAGCAGCGTGGCAGGTGCGCCCCAAATCAACGCGCTGTAGTAGTCCAAGCCTGCCGCTTTCACTTCCGCAGTGGCACTGAGCAGCGTAAACCCGATCGCCCGGATCGGCACTTGCAGCAGCACGATCGCCAGCCCGATCGCGATCGCCAGCAGTCCGTTTCGCAAACCGATCAGCATCACGCCGTCCGGATCGTTGCGGCCAATCGCCTGCGCCGTTGTGCCTGTTGTCGCCATCCGCAAAAAGCCGAACGTCCAATACAGGTAGTTGAACAAAACGGTTGCCAGCGCAACGCCCGCCAGATGGCGAATGTCGTCCAAATGTCCCAAAAACGCGACATCGGCCAAACCCGCCAGCGGAACCATCAGGTTAGAAAGAATGTTGACGCCTGCCAGCCGCCAGAAGCGCTGATGAAAGGCAGAGGCGATGGAAGATTGGGTAGGCACAAAGTTTGAAACACCAAGTTTTCTAAATCAACCAGTTTTCTGAATCAACCAGTTTTCTGAATCAGCCAGTTTTGTCAATCAGCAGCCGATTCGGGCATTCTAATTCGGTATTGCGGACGCAAAGGCTTGATCATAGCGCGATCGTTTTAAGCTCAAAGGAGATGAAGCGAAATTCGCTCGATCGCCCCCTGAAAATTCGTCCGCATTCCATCGTTCAACTATGCGAAATCGTTATTTTTTAACGCTGCTGTTTTTTGTCTTTATGTTGGTGCTGCTGGGCGACAATCGCCAATCTGCGATCGTGATCGCCACCAGTCCACCCCGCACCGCTTACGTCCATCTGTTTGAGTGGAAGTGGAACGACATTGCCCAAGAGTGTGAAACATTTTGGGACCAAAGGCTTCGCCGCCGTCCAAATTTCACCGCCCAGCGAACACGCCGTCATCGATCGCGAAAATTATCCCTGGTGGCAGCGCTATCAGCCCGTCAGCTACCAAATTAACAGTCGCAGCGGCGATCGCACTCAGTTCAGGCGCATGGTCGATCGCTGCCGTCGATCGGGCGTCGAGGTCTACGCCGATGCCGTGATCAACCACATGTCCGGCGAGGCGCGAGCGTCGGCAGTGCCGGAACCCGTTTTACAAAATATTTCTATCCCAACCTCTATCAGCCGCGAGACTTCCACACCTGCCGCCGCAACATCACCGACTACACAACCACGAAGAAGTCACAACTTGCGAACTGGTCAGCCTGCCAGATCTCGACACGGGATCGGAATACGTGCGCGATCGACTGGCTGCTTACCTGCGCGATTTGGTCAGCTTGGGTGTGCGCGGCTTTCGGATTGATGCGGCCAAACACATTCACACAAATGATTTAGCCGCGATTCTCGATCCCCTTCATGCCAGCGTCGAACCCGATCCGTACATCTACCAGGAGGTGATCGATCCCGGTACTGAAGCTGTCAGAAAAGCGAATATTACCCGAATGGCGACGGTTGATCGAGTTTGAATATGGCCGCAAAGTTTCTGAGAAGTTTTTGGGGATCGACGGTCAAACCTTGACGCAACTCGAAACCTTGGGCGAAAGCTGGGGATTTGCGCCCAGCGAGAAAGCCTTAGTCTTCATCGACAATCACGACAAGCAGCGCGGACACGGCGGCGGCGGCAACTACCTGACCTACAAAAACGGCAAGCTGTATGATCTCGCCAACGTCTTCATGCTGGCGTTTCCCTACGGCTATCCGCAGGTGATGTCCAGCTTCGCCTTCGACAGTTCCGATCAGGGGCCACCCGCCGATCGCCAAGGCCGGACGCGCAGCGTTCACGATCGCGGCCAAGCCGCTTGCGCTCAAGGCTGGGTGTGCGAACATCGGCATCGATCGATCGCCAACATGGTCGCCTTCCGCAACGCCACCGATCCCGCCACCCTCACCGACTGGTGGAGCAACGGCAGCAATCAGATTGCCTTTGGTCGAGGCGATCGCGGCTTCGTAATCATCAACCGCGAATCCCAACCGCTCGATCGCACCTTTCAAACCAGCCTGTCTGCGGGCACATACTGCGACGTAATCCACGCCGAGGTCGATCGCTGTGGTGATTCCACTATCACAGTTGACTCAACCGGACAGGCAACGGTGAACGTTGAAGCAATGGACGCGATCGCAATTCACGCTAACGCGAAATTGTAGACCGTTGTGGAGACGCGAGATCTCGCGTCTCTACCCAACCCGACACCCCTATTTCTCCGTCAACGTCCACACGCCGTCTGCCCAATCTACGTCACTGGGCGGATGGCTGAGCCAGTACTGGCAGCGGTTGAGATACATGAAGGTGGCTTTGTCGTGGCGATCGATTTCTTCGAGAATCGTGCCAAAGGCGGTCATCGCCTTGGTGAATTGCGATCGAGATAATACTTGCGGCCTTCGTGATAGAGGTCGATCGATCGCTGCTTTTCGGGTGAAATCGGTTCACTTCGCAGTCCAACCAGTTCGTAGATGTTGACGGGGCGATTTTTGCCCTTGACGCGAATTGAGTCGAGTTCGCGCACCCAGAGGCGATCGGCGCAGGGCAGATAAGTACTTTCACTGATTACAATGTCACAGCCATACTGTTTGGTCGCGCCTTCGAGCCGTGAGCCGACGTTGACGCCATCCCCGATCGCCGTAAACTCCATGCGCTTGCTTGAGCCGATGTTGCCGCTAATCACGGAATCAGAGTTGATGCCAATGCCGATCGCAATTTTATGAGAATCCGGTCGATCGAGATTGAAGTGGACAAGCTGGTGGCGCATTTCGATCGCCGTCTGCACCGCCAGCCAAGCGTGATCCAGGAGGGGCATCGGCGTTCCAAAGACGGCCATAATTGCATCCCCGATGTACTTGTCCAGCACACCTTTGTACTTGAAAACGGTGTCCACCATCGCCTCAAAATATTCGTTCAGCATTTGCACGACTTCTTCGGCTTCCATGCGTTCGGTCAACGCCGTGTAGCCGCGAATATCTGAGAACAACACGGAAACATCACGCGATCGCCACCCAGCTTAAAATCGCCACGACTGATCAGCATTTCGGCCAAATCCTGCTGCATGTAGCGATACATCGTGCTTTTCAGCCGCTTTTCATCGCTGATGTCGTCCATAACGACGAGTGCGCCGTAGACGTTGCCGCTGTCGCTGGCATCCGCGATCGAGTTGATCGACAGGTGGACGCTGTGCTGCTCCAGTCCATCTGCTTGAATCAGGGTTTGGTCAGGATAGTACTGCTGGCGGCATTTTTCATCCAGTGCCGTCAGCGCATCCGTGAAGCGATTGGCGAAATTGCCTTCTTTGATTTGCACGACATCGGTGATGGCGCGACCTTCGAGCCGATCGCTCTCGCCAAATCCGAGTAGCGTTTTGGCGCTTGCGTTCGCCGCGAGAATTTTGCCGCTCTTGTCGGTCGAGAGGACGGCATTGGAGAGCGATCGCAGAATGTCGTGCTGCATCTGCTCTTGCTGCTTCACGGTGGCAAACAGCTTAGCGTTTTGCAGCGCAACTCCGGCCTGAATGTTGAACGCCTTCATAAATTCTTGGTCGTTGCGATTGAAGCTGGCTCGCCAGCATTCCGGAGCCTGCGGCCAGTTGGCCGGGTTGTAAGGCGGACAGTCGCCGCTGCGTAACTTATTGATCAATTGCGTAACGGCGATCAGTTCATCGTTGCCGTTGAAGACGGGCATACACAACATGCTGCACGTGCGGTAGTGCGTCTTCTGGTCGGTTTCCTTGGCGGTGTCAGCGTTGGGATGTTCGTAAAGATCAAACGGGATCAACACAGGTTCGCCCGTCATTGCCACCTGTCCGGCAAAACCCGCGCCCATCGGAATGCGAAGCTCTTTCAGCACACCGTCGATCGGAATTTTTGTCCAGAGTTCTTCGCGATCGCGATCGATCAGCCACAGCGTCGATCGATCGGCGTTCATCAGTTCCTTGGCTTCTTCCATCACCCGCGCCAAGGTTTCTTCGAGATCGAGGCTGCTGTGGCTGAGTGCCTTAGTTGCCTTCATCAAGGCGGAAGCGGCGCGTTGCTGCTGAGTCGCTTTGTAGAACGATCGCGACGATTCCAAAATTAAGCGAATCGAGGGCGCAAACTCTTCAAACACCTGCTCATCTTGACTGCTGAAGCCGTCCAAATCGATTTTGTCTTCCAGGGAAGCTTTGGGATCGTAGATGGTTTTCAGCTTATTAATCAGTTGCACCACCGCGACCAAATCGCCCGATTCACTCAGCAGCGGCAAAGCGAGCATCGTATAGGTGCGGTAGTTGTTTTGCGATCGAATTCCTGCGCTGGCTTTCG
The DNA here is from genome assembly GCA_012031475.1 of Leptolyngbyaceae cyanobacterium SM1_3_5. Classification (GTDB taxonomy): domain Bacteria; phylum Cyanobacteriota; class Cyanobacteriia; order Elainellales; family Elainellaceae; genus JAAUTJ01. The sequence continues at coordinate 4,514 of JAAUTJ010000256.1, forward strand.
GATCGGGGATCGCTATAAGAAATCGTGAGGGAATATTAACACCTTGATTTTTGTGTGGCTACTTCGCTGCGATCCCCAACCGTGATCGGAAAGCGCAACTCCAGCGTATTGTCTCGGTCATCTTCGGCCACAATCGACCAGAGTTCGTCTTTGTCTTCGTCTAGCAGAAAAATCGTGGTGCGATCGGCATTCAAGAGTTCTCCGGTTTTCAGCGTGATCGAACTGAGCATTTCGTTCAAAATCGCTTCAAATCCGCGTGAATCCAAAACGCTATCCAGCAGCGACAAAGTTTGATTCACCACGCGCAGCTTTCTTCAACGTCGCTGACGACTTGCCGAATGAATCCTGCGTCAGCGCGCGAGAAAAGCTGAAAATGAGCCGCGCTGCTCTGCCAGACTGCTTTGTCGTCGCTCGATCGCGCTAGTCGGCTCATGCATAAGATCGCCATTGGAAACAAAATCAGCGGAGTGGCTGGCGATGTCGATGGCCTGATCACTCGCAGCACCCGCACCTGATAACGAAAAAGGAGAAGCGGTCATTGTTGCATCCGCGATTCGTGAACGTGAATTAATCCAAACAGTATCCAAAACCTAGTTAAGAAGTGATGATCTAGATTTCGGCGTCCGTAGCGATCGCAACGCCTGCAAAAATACTGTCTGTACCCTGCTGCGCTTGTAGGTGAATGCTCCTGTCTCGTCAACTTCAATGCCTGTTGTTACCTTTTATTTTAATTATGACTGTATCGGCTTGACCGCAATTTCCACAAGGTTCAATCCACACAATTTATCGATCGAACCTCGCAGATCAAGCACTAAAGTACTTGGCGGCAGGATGGTAGACCACGATCGCCGTTGTCGATTGCTCCGGATAAAGCTGTTCGCTCTCGTCCATGTGCAGACCGATTCGATCGGCTCCCAGTAGTTTAAGCTGCTTGTATTGGTCTTGAATGTTGGGACAGGCTGGATAGCCAAAGCCATAGCGCGATCCCTGATAGCGCTGCGCCAAAATGTCGCGGATGTTGTCTGGGTCTTGATCCCCGAAGCCTAGTTCGCGCCGAATTCGTGCGTGTGTCCACTCGGCTAGCGCCTCTGCAACCTGCACAGCCAGCCCGTGAAAATACAAATAGTCAGTGTACTGATCCGCTTCAAATAGCTTTCTAGCGAACTCGGTCGCCACTTCACCCACCGTTACGGCCTGCATGGGGAAAACATCGAAGGGGGGTGCCGGGTATCGGGGATCAGGTGTCGGCAGGAAGAAGTCAGAGATGCACAGGCGGCGGAGGGATTTTTGGCGCGGGAAGGTGAAGGTGGCGATCGCTTCACTTCCTTCGATCGGCTGATCCCCGCCACGCGGATCATAGATGTGCAGCGAATTCCCTTCGGACAGACAGGGGAAATAGCCATAGGCAATTTGCGGCTGAAGCAAATCTTCTGCGATGATTCGCTGCTTCCAGGTTTCCAGGATCGGATACACCTTTTCCGCTAAGAAGTCGTTGTACTCTTCGCGGGATTGCTCTTTCGGCTTGCGAAACTGCCACTGTCCAGCTACCAACGCTTGCAGATCGAGGTAGAAGAAAACTTCTTCGATCGAAACTTCTTTAGGCTGTAATACTCTTGCACCCCAGAACGGTGGAGTAGGACGATCGACTTCCAGCGATACGGCTTCCGAGCGCGTGGTGTCTTCCGCAACTGGAATGGGATTGGCTGTAATTAAGTTGATTTCGGGTTGGGTACTCGTTTCTTCCTGTTCTTGGGGGCTGACCTCATCGAGGAAGCCTTGGCGATCGTCCCAGTTTCCGCCTGTTTCGCAGGCATCAGCCTGTCCATGAAGTGCAAATCTGAAAAGGCGTCTTTGCCGTAAATCACGCGACCCTTGTAGGCTTTTTGGCAATCTTCGTAGACAAATTTTGGGGTTAGAGCCGCCCCGCCCAGAATGACGGGAACCGTGATCCCGCGCTGATTGAAAACTTCCAGATTTTCCTTCATGAAGGCAGTCGATTTTACCAGCAGGCCGCTCATCGCGATGCAGTCTGGCTGATGCTGGTGGAAGGCATCGATGATGCTGTCTACCGACTGTTTGATCCCTAAATTCACGACTCGGTAGCCGTTGTTGGTCAAAATGATGTCAACCAGATTCTTGCCGATGTCATGAACATCGCCCTTAACAGTGGCGATCACGACCGTTCCTTTGGCTTGGCTGGCGTCTTCCTTTTCCATAAACGGCTCAAGATAAGCGACAGCGGCCTTCATCGTTTCTGCTGACTGCAAAACGAACGGCAACTGCATCTGTCCTGACCCGAATAGTTCACCGACGACTTTCATGCCGTCCAGCAAGAAAGTGTTGATGATTTCCAGCGGCTTGTACTGTTGGAGCGCGATCGCCAACCCGTCCTCTA
>JAAUTJ010000257.1 GCA_012031475.1 Leptolyngbyaceae cyanobacterium SM1_3_5
TTTTTAATTGGAAGCGATTGTCCCTTGACCTACCTGCTCAAATCGATGCTTTCACAGCACGATTTAGTTGATGTTGAAACCGATGAAGTAAAAGGATGGGAATTGGCTCGATCGCAACGCTATGATTTAATTGTTCTTGATGTTGAACTTCCCAATCTAAATCACATCAGCTTTTGTCAGCGCTTGCGGGAAAGTAACAGTTCAGCATTGATCCTGTTACTTAACATGCCGATAGATTGTCTAAACCCAAATTCAGATGATTACATCGCAAAGCCAGTTACCCCTTCAGAAGTCGAAGCTCGAATTTATAGTTTACTGAAACAGAAATCTGCTGCTTCGGCTTTAAGGTGGGGAGCATTGCATCTCAATCTTAATACTTGCGAGGCGACATTTGCAGGGTTGTCGCTGAAGCTAACAGCGAAGGAATATGCCATCTTGGAATTATTTTTGAGCAATCAGCAGCGCATTTACAGTCAAAGTGCTTTGTTAGAGCGGCTGTGGTCAGTAGAAGATTTGGCGGCGGGGGAAAATGCCGTGCGGACTCACATCAAGCGATTGCGTCAAAAGCTCAAGGCCGCAGGCGCACCGGAACTTTTAGAAACGGTGTATGGACTGGGGTATCGCTTAAATGAAGCTTGCCGCGACAGTCAGCAGCGATCGCCTTCGCCTGTAAATTCAGTTGACAATTCCTATTCTCATCATTCAGATGGAATTCTACAGCGATCGAGTTATTCAATGACCGTGCCTGCCAAAGCGACCGATGCAAAAGTCATGATTTTAGATGATGATTTGCTGACGCTCCGATTGCTACAAACGGTTTTAGAGCCTTGGGGCTTTCAGGTGACAACGCTTGATCATCCCCAAAACTTTTGGAATTGCCTCGATCAAGTTCATCCTGATCTGCTGGTGCTAGATGTTCAAATGCCAGAAATTGATGGAATTGAACTGTGTCAAATCATCCGCAACGATCGCCGCTGGGACTGGCTACCCATCTTGTTTTTAACTGGGTCAAAAAACTCAGAGACAATTCAACAAATTTTTGCAGCCGGAGCCGATGACTATGCGAGCAAACCTGTTGTTGCTGCCGAACTGATTGCCCGCATTCTTAGCCGACTAGAGCGGACTCGCCTGCTGCGGACGCAAGCTGAACTTGATCCGCTGACTGGGCTACTGAATCGCTTTTATTCGAGTCAGGCGATCGAGCAGCAGCTTGATCAAGCAGAACAAACCCAGCAATCTTTCTGCTTTGCTGTACTTGAACTTCAAAATTTCAAGCGATTTAATCTTCAGCAAGGCTATTCAGTTAGCGATCGTTTGTTGCGCCACATTGCTCAAGTTCTATGCCAAGAACTGCACGAAGATCACATTATCGCCTATTGGCAATGCGGCGAATTTATAATTGGACTACGAGATGTAGAGCGCGATTGCGCCATTCAACAAATACAAGAAATTCTATCAGCACTAGATTGCTTGACGATGGACGCAGCGATCGAAAAATTTCCATCGATCGCTACTAGTGTTGTGCAATACTCCCGTGACGGCACAACGCTACAGGAGCTTTATCAAGCCGCGATCGAAACGCTTACGGTTAAAGAGTTTATGGCTTGCAATCGCCAGTTTTCCTAAGTTCCAACGTAATTTTTTCGTTCCTGCTGTAAAGCATTCTGTAGATTTTTGTAGGCTGTTTCAATTTCAATAACGCGATCGAATAGTTTTCCCAACCCTTGATTATCTACAGCTTCTTCGATCGCTCTACACTGCTCTGTCAACTGAATCGCTCCGATCGAAGCGCTGCAACCTTGCAGCGTATGGACGGCTCTTTTGAAGGTTCTACAGTCGCCTTGATCCAGCGAATTTCGTATGGTGGCAATTAGATCAGGTGCTTTTTGAAAATACAAATCAATAATTTCCGCTATAAATGTCGCAGAATGACGGGTCGCAAACTGAAGTTGTCGCAGCACTTCTGGATCGATCAAACGTTCAGATTTCGACTGTTTGATTTGAGAAAATTCGACCGCCTGATTTGTGGAGCGCGATCGAGATTGAGACAGCACTTGCGCTAATTCATCTAATCGTACAGGCTTCGTTAGATAGTCGCTCATGCCTGCTTGCAAACAGCGCTGACGGTCTTCTTTCATTGCGCCCGCAGTCAGCGCAATGATGCGCGGGCGATCGATCGCTTGCCAGCCTTGATTAATCTGCTCTGTCGTCGCGATTCCGTCTAATTCCGGCATCTGCACATCCATTAAAATCAAATCATAAGCCTCACGATGCAGCGCAGCTAGCACTTCAACACCGTTATTTGCAATATCAGCCTGGTAGCCCAGTTGATTTAGCATGAGCAGCATTAATCGCTGATTAATCGGATGGTCTTCTGCTAATAAGATCTTGAGTGAATGCGATCGAAGCGGCTGAATTGACTGAATGGTAGGACGATCAATCGCTTCTAATACAGCGGTAGCGGTGATCGTAAAATAAAACGTGCTACCTCGATCGAGTTGACTTTCAACCCACATTTTGCCGCCCATTTGTTCACAGAGGCGCTTACTAATCGCTAGCCCTAGTCCTGTTCCACCATAGCGACGAGTAATCGAAGTATCAACCTGACTAAACTCTTGAAATAAGCTGCTGAGTCGATCGCTCGGAATGCCAATTCCTGTATCTTGAATCGCGAATTTAATTTCATAGCGATCTTCTGCATGAAGATGTGCTGTTGCTGAAATAATTACCTCTCCTAGTTCTGTGAACTTGATCGCATTGCCAATCAGATTAATCAGAATTTGGCGCAGTCGAGTCGGATCTCCTACGATCGAATTCGGCAGGTTTGCTCGGTCTAAAAATGCCAGTTCAATTTTTTTTGCTGTGGCTTGAGCGGCAAGTAAATTCACTGCACCACGAATGCACGATCGCAAATCGAACGGCTGAGATTCTAGCTCAATCGCACCTGCTTCAATCTTAGAAAAATCAAGAATATCATTAATAACGCTCAACAGAGCTTGACCGCTACTGTTGATGATTTCAACGAGTTGACGCTGATGGGAAGTGAGACCGGAATTAAGCAGCAGTTCTGCTGTTCCGATCACGCCATTCATCGGAGTCCGAATTTCATGACTCATCATCGCTAGGAATGCACTTTTAGCTCGATTCGCATCATCGGCGGCATATTTTGCTTTTCCAAGGCGGCATTTGTTCAGTCAGTTTTGCAGTAGCAGTTCGGTTTCGTTCGCTCGCTGAACAAGCATGCTGCTCTAAAATCATTCTTTTGCTGACATCTTCGATCGAAATCAGAAGTTGATCTGCTGAATCGTTATCATCGCGTTCAACGTGAAGATCAATATAAAGTAAATGATTTTCTGCTGTCGATCGCGCAATTCCCCGCAGCGTCAAATCGTTTTGTGGCTCAAACTTTTGTGGCTCAAACTTTTGTGGCTCAAACATTGCGTCTAACTGTGGCTCATAGCCGACCAGTTCTGGAAAGCCAAGTCGAACATCTTGGCCTGTTGCGATCGCTGCTGATGCTTCAGCAAAATCAAAAAAACGGGCTGATGTTTCCAGGATGATAAAGTTGCGATCGATCACTAGATATTCAATGCGGTGTAGCTTTGGCATTGAGTGACAAAATCGGTGATTCATTCGTTCAAAAAGTGTTAATGTAGCGTTTCAAAATTTCCTTGTTAGTGTTCCCATCTGCAACGAAATTTGATCTCAGTCTTACATATTGACGACTAAAGTGGGGTTTCTCTTCCTTCAACTGCGTGAATTTATCGAGTAAAGAGCGATCGCTGCTTTTTACTCAATTCCAACGGCTGAAATTTTCCCTAGAAATACTGAATTTTAATCTTTGGCCTAAAAAGTCACAAATTCGCCACATTCTTTTTTTACTTTTTAGGTATCGCACTCAAGGCCGAGCCAAGACTCAAAATAAGCGAAATCTTCTCGACTCAGCAGTTTTGGATCGATCGAATTTCTTCTGCTGACTATCGTTCATCTATTTTAACTGGAGTTCTCTGTTATGTCTCTAAACGTCACCCCTGTCACCGGAACTGCAACTGAAATTGCGGCTGCTTTGTTGGCTGAAATTGCCGGAAACACGACGGGTTTCAGCAATATTCAAGCCACCATTACAGGCAAGCCAGAATCGTTTGGCAAGTTCACAGGCGATCCGTTTGGTTTGACGAGTGGAATTGTTCTCAGCACCGGATTCGCAACGCAAGCAGTGGGGCCAAATCAGTTTGAGAACTTGTCAGGAGATTTGAATGGCGATCCGGCTACGAACGGCGGCGTGTTTGATGAAGCGGTTTTGACGATTACGTTTGATTCGGCCAGCGCGACAAAAGCATTTTTCTCCTATGTGTTTGCGTCCGATGAATTTGTGGAGTTTGGTGGTTCTGAGTTCAACGACAAGTTTGAACTGTTGATTAACGGAGTCAATGCTGCCAGACTCAACAATGGTGATGAAATTAGCGTCAATGCGCTGGTTCCTGATGTGAATGATCCGGCCACTTGGAGTCCTGATTTCATTGACAATACAGGCGGGCAGGAAAGCCAAGACACGGAGTTTGACGGCTACACAAAATTCCTCAATTTCGAGGCCGATATTAATGCTGGGGCGAACACGATCGCCATTCGCCTCAAAGATGTGGGCGACAACGAGTATGACTCGGCAGTGTTCATCAAACAAGGCAGTTTTGGCACGATCAAGCCGATCGTCCCCACGCCGCCGCCCGCTCCGACCGCGATCGATTTGCTAACAGACACCGCCACGACTGCCAGCGCTTCAACGACAGATAATCGCACCTACGAAGCAACTCCAGATTTTTCGGGTCAAGGCTCAAAAGCAGGCAACATCATCAAGCTGTTTAGCCGCGTGGACGGATTGATTGGGCAGACGACGATCGCCGCTGATCGCACCTGGACGATCGCCAATGCGAGTTTTGGCGGGCAAGATTTGCTGGTGGGCGAACACCGAATTTTTGCGATCGAATACGATGCGGTCAGCGGTTTAGCCAGTCGGCGCTCATCAGAACTGTCCGTCTTCATTGACAGTCCCGATCGCGAAACGGACACGACGGCTCCGACGGCTCCTGTCAACCTCGACTTGGTGACAGCTTCAGACGATGTGAATTCGTTTGGCTCCCAAACCAACACGGATAACGACACCAACGATCGCACCCCGACGATCAGCGGCGAAGCCGAACCCAACAGCGTCATTACGCTCTACAGCGACAAAGACGGCGCGATCGGTTCGGCGCGAGTCGGGCGCGATGGCAAGTGGTCGATCACGGCGACTCAACTGCGGTCGGGCGATCATGTGATCACGGCAGAGGCGCGAGACTGGGCGGGCAACGTCAGCGGGCGATCGACTGATCTGAATCTTTCAGTTCGCAACGTGCCCAGCACTCCCGACCTGACAGCGGGTTCTGACACAGGTGCTTCACCCTCCGACAACCTCACGCTCGATTCGACTCCGACCTTTCAGGGTGTGGCAGAAGCGGGTTCGACCGTTGAGCTTTTCATCGATGGTGCATCAGTCGGGACTGTGACTGCTGATGCTCAAGGGAAATGGGCGTTTACCTCGACGGCTTTGGCCGAAGGTGTCCACACGATTCAGGCGAGAGCCACCAATCGCCAGACCGGAACTTACGACGATCTCTCGAAAGAACTGCGGTTTACGATCGATCGTACATTGCCGCTTGTCACCACCCCCGATCTGAGCGCCACCAGCGACAACGGCCCCTCCAACAGCGACGACATCACCAGCATCAAGTCACCCAGCTTCACCGGAACAGCAGACCCCGGCTCAACCGTGACCGTTGCCAGCAGTCTTGATGGCGTTTTGGGAACGGCGATCGCGGACGCAACGGGCAAATGGACGCTCAACGTTAGTACGCGGAAAAAGCTGCAATCTGGAAATCACCAAATCACCGCTCAAGCCGTTGATGCGGCTGGCAACCAAAGTCCAATTTCTGCCCCGCTGAGTTTGACCAGCCTGCCGGATGTGTCTGCCCCGGATTTGAAAGCCTCCAGCGATTCTGGCGTTTCCAGCAGCGACAACTACACCAATGACACGACACCGACCTTCACGGGAACGGGCGAACTGGGCAGTACGGTAACGCTGTTTTACCTGGACGGCACGGGCACTCGCGTCAACATCGGCTCGATCGTTGTCAGCACGGATGATGGCGAAGGCGGCGGCCTATGGGAAATTACGACAACCACGCTGCCTGAAGGCGTTTACGACATCCGAGCGGAAGCTGAAAAGAGCGGCTTCACCAGCTTCACTTCTAATCTGCTGCAAGTGACGATCGACACCGACAACAATGGCACGATCAGAACGGATGCCCCCGCCAATCTCGACCTGACAACTGCAACCGATTCGGGAACCGACACCACTGACAACATCACGACGAACAATCGACCAACCTTTACCGGAACGGGCGTTGCAGGCAACTCGATCGAACTATTCGACGGAGCCACCAAAATCGGAACGGCGATCGTCCGCGCCGATGGAACCTGGGAAATTACGCCCGCTGCGGCATTGGCACTCGGCAGCCATGACATCAGCGCTCGGCAAATCGACAAAGCTGGAAATATCAGCGACTTCTCACCCGTTTTGTCTGCCCCGAACAAGGTGACGATCGTGCCGCGTCCGTCAGCGGGCAGGCCGGACTTGATCGCCGCTGATGATTCGGGCATCTCGAACACAGACAACCTCACGAAGAACAACACGCCGACGCTCACGGGCACAGGTTCGATCGGCAGCACGATCGAAATTTTCGACGGAGCCGCCAAAATTGGGACAGCTTTAGTCGATGGCAGCGGCAACTGGAGCTTTACGGCTCCCACGCTGAGCGATCGCACCCATAGATGACTGCCAAAGGCGATCGACATCTA
>JAAUTJ010000258.1 GCA_012031475.1 Leptolyngbyaceae cyanobacterium SM1_3_5
ATTCAGGCTGAGATGCAGGAAGACTTCGGATGTCGATGGGTCGATCGCCTCAATCTCCCTCAACTCACTGCCCTACTTGAATTTGCACCCCTGCTGATTTCTAACAACACAGGTCCCGTCCACATCGCCGCCGCTGTCGGTACTCCAGTTGTTGATCTCTATGCGCTGACCAATCCACAGCATACGCCTTGGGGCGTTCCCAATCGCGCGTTGTTTCACGATGTCCCCTGCCGGATTTGCTACAAAAGCATCTGCCCCGAAGGACATCATCACTGCTTGCGGCTGGTCACGCCCGAATCGGTGGTGGCGGCGGCGATCGATCTGCTTGGCGAAACCCAATCTGCAAATTCCGTTTTCACAGTCGCTATCCTCTAACTTCATCATGGCCTCGATCGATATTCTCATTCCCACCTTTTCCCGTCCTGCCGCGCTTGCCGTGACGCTGATGGGCTTGTGCGCTCAAACTTGGCGCGATTTTGACGTGATTATTTCCGATCAAACCGAAGAGGATGACGCGATCGCATCTGGCGAAGTTCAAGCCGTTTTGCGGGTTTTGCGGCTGCATGGGCATCGCGTCACAACGCATCGACATTTGCCCCGACGCGGATTGGCCGAACAGCGGCAGTTTTTGCTGGAGCAGTCAACGGCTCCGTATGTGCTGTTTATGGATGACGATTGGATTTTGGAGGCGGAGGTGGTCGATCGCCTCTGGAACGCCATGCAGCAGGAGCATTGCGGCTTTGTCGGCTGCACGAATGTCGGTCTCAGCTTTGCCCATGATGTCCGTCCGCATCAGCAGGCGATCGAATTTGGGAAGGAAAAGTGGAGCCGGAAATGGTGCGATCGGGAACGCCCGCTTGGGAGCGCTACAAGCTGCACAATGCGGCGAATGTTTTGCATGTCCAGCAAAATCTCAATCTGGCCGCAGGTGAAATCCGTAAGTACAAGGTGGCTTGGGTGGCAGGGGCAATTTTGTTTGATGCGGCCAAACTGTGGGACGTGGGCGGATTTGGCTTTTGGCAGGAGTTGCCGCCAAATCACTGCGGGGAAGATGTGCTGGCGCAGTTGCGCGTCATGGCGAAGTATGGCGGATGCGGCGTCTTGCCGTCAGGCGTTTATCATCAGGAGTTGCCGACGACGGTGATCGATCGCCATCTAGACGCGCCACAGTTGTTACCGCTCTAACAGTTGTTGCCGCTCTAGTTTGACCTCGCAACCCTGACTTGCCCTACAATCAAGCTGTATTTGCCTGAGATAGCGCATGAGTTTAGAGGTTGGGGATGTTGCGCCAGAGTTCGCCCTGCCAGACGGTGAGGGAAAGCTGGTACGGCTGACAGATTTTCGCGGTCAGCGGGTAGTGCTGTATTTTTATCCGCGTGACAACACACCGGGCTGCACCAAAGAGGCGTGTGGGTTTCGCGATCGCTATGCCGAGTATTTGGCAAGCGGGGCGATCGTGCTGGGCATCAGTACGGACAACGCCAAGTCGCACACCAAGTTTGCTCAAAAATTCGATTTGCCGTTTCCGCTGCTGTGCGATGAAGATGCACAGGTGGCAACAGCGTATGAAAGCTACGGCCTGAAAAAGTTTATGGGAAAAGAGTACATGGGCGTGAGCCGCAATACTTTTGTGATTGGGGCAGATGGCCGGATTGAAAAAATTTACCGCAAGGTGAAGCCAGAAGTTCATGCGGCTGAAGTTCATGCGGATTTTGCGCCGCTTTTGCCAACAGAATCAGGCGCGGTGTAGCGATCGCGGACTTGTGTGAATTGAATGAGCATTCCTTGAAAAAGCTGCTGCATCTCTTGAACTTGGACAAACCTGAACTTGAACAAACCTGAACTTGAACAAACAATAGATTTGGCATTTTCTTGAAAACCTATGGATCAACTATGGCGGCTGGTTCAAACTGCGATCGGCGTGATTTTTCGCCATCCAATCACAGGCACGAGCATCATTCCCGTTCTGCCAGATGGTCGGATTGTCCTGGTGCAGCGGCAAGACAACGGCAGATGGGGCTTGCCTGGAGGCATTGTCGATTGGGGTGAGGAAATTTCAACTTCAGTCAAGCGAGAACTGCAAGAAGAAACGGGCTTGGAACTGCTGCAAATTAATCGGCTGGTCGGCGTGTATTCCGCGCCCGATCGCGACCCGCGCTTTCACTCGATCTGCGTCGTGGTGGAAGCCGCCGTGCAGGGAACGATGCAGGTTCACGATAAGCTGGAAATCAGCGACGTGCAGGCGTTTTTGCCCACCGCAATTCCGCTGGGAACGCTGACGCACGACCACGATCGCCAGCTTCAGGACTATCTCAACGGCCAAACGACTTTGGCATAGCGCTTTTTAGCTAGCTGTTTTTTAGCTAGCTGTTTCTCAGCCCTAGCATCTACTGTTGTCTCAACTCGATCGCAATCAGAATGACACCGATCCGCAATGCCCGTCTGCGCCTGTCACAAGGTCAACTGTTTTGGCGAGAAGGCGGGCGCGGCCAAACGCTCGTGTTTCTGCATGGCGCTTGGAGCGACGGCAACCAGTGGCGATCGTGGCTTGATGATCTTAGTTCCCGCTATCACTGCATCGTGCCAGATCTGCTGGGCTTTGGCGAATCAGAACGTCCCAAGCTGCACTACTCGATCGAACTCGAAGTCGAGTGTCTTGCCGAACTGCTCGAAACCCTACGCCTGCGCCAGGTTTGCCTGGTTGGAGATTCAATCGGTGCGTGGGTTGCGGCCAGCTATGCGCTGCGATTTCCCGATCAGGTGCAGGCGATCGTCCTGCTCAATCCAGAAGGCGTGTTGCTGAAAAATCAAGGCTGGCAGATGACTCATCTTCTGCATCAATTTCCGATTCTGCTCAAACCGCTGCGACTGATTGCCAAACTGCTCAGACGTGAAGATTGGCTCCGTCAGCAGCCGTTTGAGCGATCGCCCGTCGGCTTTAAGCTGCTGTTTGGTCGCCGCGCCCGCGAAATTCAAGCGGAAAGCTGGCGCGATCGCCTCACGTGGCTAAAAGTGCCGATTCTCCTGCTACAAGGCGACCAAGATTCTGCCGCTGTGCAAGCCGTCAACAAAACGATCGCCCGCGAAGCGCCCTCTGTGCAAGTGGAAACCTGTGTCGGCACGGACAGCAATTTGTGTGAACCCGAAGCAATTGCGGCGATCGATCGGTTCTTGCAAAACCTCACTCGCTAGCGCAATTCCTGACTACGCATTCCCGCTAAAATTCCAGACCCAACCGCCAGCAAAACCAACGCCCAAACTGCTCCACGCGGAATCGACGGCAGCACGTTAAATGCTTGCAGCAGCAGCACGATCGCAAACATCACCAGCAAAATGCCAGCAATGTAAAGAAAGATGGTGACACCAAAATTGGGCGATCGCCTCACAGCAAATTCTCCTTCCAGTCTGCCGAATTTACATTGTGCCACGCGGTTGGGTGTCGGGTGTTGGCTGAATTTCTGAGTCCTCACTCAAACTTGTTGGCTTCTTTACCTTGGCCTTGCGTCATTGCGATCGCGTCCGGGTAACGTAGGGTTAACGTGGTGTGTGAGGTAGGGAAATGGTGATTGCGATCGATCGGCCTGTCAGCCAAACAGCGGCGTTGCTCTCAGGCGACGTGCAGATTCAAACGCAGGCGCATTCGGCTTGGGGCGGGGCAGTGACCGCAGCGATGTTTGTGCCGATCGATCGGGCGGCAGTGTGGCAGCAGGTGACGAATTATCCGCGCTGGGTCGAGTTCTTTCCCGATATTGTCCGCAGCGAAGTTCTAGGCAGCATTCCGCAGGGCAAGCGGCTGTATCAGGTCGGGCGCAAGGCCGTTTTGATGTTTGCGGCGGAAGTGGAAATTGTCTTGCGGGCGATCGAATCCACGACGGCAACCCAGCAGCAGATTTCGTTTGAGCTTGAGCGTGGCAGCTTTCGCGATTTTTCGGCTCAGCTTCGCCTGCAAGATTTTCAGGGCGGAACGCTGCTAACTTATTCAGTGCAGGCCACACCAGCGATCCCTGTTCCCTCGCTGCTGATTCAAGAAGGCATGAAGCTGGATTTGCCTGCAAATTTGCGATCGATGCGGCGCGTTCTTTGCAATCGGTAAACGCTGTAACCTAGCCATTGCCAGCGGCGATCGCTTATACGTGAATGGATTCTGGCAAAAAGAGCGTTATGACAAGCAAAATTTTGAAGCGATCGATCGCTTGGGGCAGCGGGGTGGCAATCGGGCTGAGCGGCAGCGTGTTTGCAGCGCCAGCCTACAGCCAACCCGTGAGACAGCCGTCGCAGGCAGAACTGGACGGGTTGGGAACTCGACTGGCCGAAATGTTTTCGCCGGATATTCGATCGACGCTGTTCACCTGCATTACGGCGGGCGGCGTGAATTTGGCGGCCAGTGCAGGCGGCAGTTCGGTCGTCTGCGGCAACGGCTCAACGGCAGATGTGCCTTACGGTCGCTATCTTGATATTCGCCTCTAACTTTTTTGCCGCCAGCTTTTTTGATCGGTGTCAGCGAAGGAGCAGCCGCAGAACCCCAATTAACGCCGAGAATGGCGGGTTCCTATCTCGCGGGCGGTGGCGCAGATGAAATTCGTCCCCGTCTCGAAATGGCGGTTGGCAACGATATTTTTGTTCCGGCCAATTCTCCAGAATCCGTCGATTTGCTCGTTGATGCCACGCTGCAAAAAGCCGCTGCAACGCTCAACCGTCTGGATAGCTTTGGGGCACTGCTCGGCACACCCGATCAAACCAGCTTTGTGGTTTCGCGCTTTTGTACGCCTCCGGGCATGACCGAAACCGAAGCCCAGCAAACTGTTCCCAATCTCAGTTCCACCCAGCTTTACGCCATCTGCCTGCATGAAGCGGGCTTGGCTGAGGCGATCGGCAACTAGGGATCATGACCTTCGTACTCACGAACGATGACGGCATCGACGCGCCCGGACTGCAAGCCCTCTCGCAAGCGATCGACGGCAAAGGCATCATTGTTGCACCCCTGCATCACCATTCCGGCTGTAGCCATCAGGTCACAACCACGCGATCGATCGCCGTCCACAAACACAACGAATCTCGCTATGCCGTTGACGGCACTCCCGCCGACTGTACCCGGCTTGCCCTCACCCAGCTTGTGCCGGATGCCAGCTATGTCCTTTCCGGCATCAACGCAGGCGGCAACTTAGGATCAGATACTTACATTTCGGGTACGGTGGCGGCTGTGCGCGAAGCGGCAATGCTCGGTGTCCCAGGAATTGCCGTCTCGCACTACATCAAGCGCGGACTGGCGATCGATTGGGACATGGCCGCAAAACAAGCGGCTCGCGTCCTGGATAAACTGCTGCCGCAGTCGATCGAACGGGGCAACTTTTGGAACGTCAATTTTCCGCATCTTGCACCGGGATCGCCGGAACCTGACCTGATTTTTTGCCCCCTGTGCCGTCAGCCGCTCCCCGTTGCCTATGAGCAAGACGGCGACAATTTTCGCTATAGCGGCGACTACAGCCAGCGCAAACGCGACCCGCAATCGGATGTGGATGTCTGCTTTTCCGGCAACATTGCGATCACGCTGATCCGCCTTTAACCGTAGGATCAAACAGAACCGTTTGATTCAGGAGGCGATCGATGCGAATTTTGGTGATGGGCGGAACCCGCTTTATTGGCGTTGCTCTGACGCAAATCCTGCTGGAGCAAGGGCACGAAGTCGTGTTGTTTAATCGCGGCAACAAGCCCGCTCCGGCTGGCGTTAAGCAGATTCAGGGCGATCGCACCGATCCGGCTCAGCTTCGAGACAAGCTGACGGGCGAATCGTTTGACGCGATTTTTGACAACAACGGACGCGAACTGAGCGATACAGCGCCACTGGTCGAACTGTTTGGCGACAAGGTGCAGCATTTTGTCTATGTCAGTTCGGCGGGCGTCTATCGCAAATCCGACCAGATGCCGCACGTGGAAGGCGATGCGGTCGATCCAAAAAGTCGTCACAAAGGCAAATTTGCAACAGAAGACTACCTCGCCGCCCAGAACGTCCCCTTCACCTCGATTCGTCCGGTCTACATTTACGGGCCGCAAAACTACAACGACCTCGAAGCCTGGTTTTTCGATCGCATCGTCCGCGATCGCCCCGTCCCGATTCCCGGATCGGGCGTTCACCTGACGCAGTTCGGCCATGTGCAGGATTTGGCGGCAGCAATGGCGGCAGTGTTAGGAAACCAGCAGGCGATCGGGCAAATCTACAATATTTCGGGCGATCGCGCCGTTAGCTTTGATGGACTGGCGAAAGCCTGTGCGATCGCAGCGGGCAAATCCGCCGACGACCTCAAAATCGTCCACTACGACCCAAAAGCCTTTGACTTCGGCAAGCGCAAAGCCTTTCCAATGCGGGCGCAGCACTTTTTCACCGACATCCACAAAGCACAGCAGGAACTTGGCTGGAAGCCCCAGTTTGATTTAGTTTCCGGCCTCAAAGACTCGTTCCAAAACGACTACTTGATCAGTGGACGCGATCGCGCCGAAATCGATTTCTCCGTCGATGACGAAATTCTTGCCGCTTCGTAATCTGTGACCTGCGGCCATTTTGGGCGATCGCGGCTGTGAGACGCTTCGATCGCCCCCCGACTTTATCCGATCGCAGGCAAAGCCATGATCATTCCTGCCCAGCCGATCGCAATTCCTAACAGACAGCCGATGATCACCTGAAACGGCGTGTGGCCGAGCAGTTCTTTGAGGCGGGCTTCGGTGAATTCGGTTTTTTCGTGAAACAGTTCATCGACGATTTGGTTGAGGATGCGGGCTTGCTTGCCTGCCGCCTGTCGGACTCCTGCCGCGTCGTACATGACGATCAGCGCGAAGACAAAGGCGATCGCAAACTCTGGACTTGCCCAGCCCGCCATGATCCCCACGCAGGTCGCCAA
>JAAUTJ010000259.1 GCA_012031475.1 Leptolyngbyaceae cyanobacterium SM1_3_5
GGTTTTTCGTGTCGTTTTACTCGCTGTCGCTGGCTGCGCCCTCAGTGGTGGAAGCGCTTTTGGAGCAGGTTAACAGCAACGCCAACACAGAAACCGCTTTTCCGCTGCTCGATTCGATTTTGGCACCGATCGCCATCGTTGTGGTTGCGCCGATTACGGAAGAATTTTTGTTTCGCGGCATTATTCTTCAGCGCTGGGCAATCAAGTGGGGCGTTCGTCCGGCTTTGATTGCGTCTTCGATCGTGTTTGGCGTTTTACACGCCAATTTTGTCGGCCTGTCGATCTTCGGCTTAGTGATGGGGCTGCTGTATCTCAAAACGCGATCGCTCGTCGTGCCGATCGCCTGTCATGCCTTTAACAACGCGATCGCAGCGGTTTCCATGTTTGCACCTGAAACGGGAGAATCTGCCGTCGTCACCGATTTGGCATGGCTTCAGCAAAACTGGTGGGGAGGCTTGGTGCTAATTGCAATCAGCGCTCCGTTTATCGTGCGATTCATCTGGAAAAACTATCCGCGTCGCGATGCCCAACTTCCTTACTTTCTGAATCGATCGCAGCGCTTGAATGTGGAATCGTAGGGCAACAAAAACACGGGCAAAGCGATCGCCTCACCCGCGCTGCGGTCAACCGACAAAAGCTAGATATCGAGATCGGCCAGATTCAGCCTTGAGCCGTAGGTTTCGATGAACTCGCGGCGAGGGGCAACCCGATCGCCCATCAGCACGGTGAAAATCCGATCGGCTTCGGCAGCATCTTCAATTTCAACGCGCTTCAGCGTCCGCGTTTCTGGATTCATCGTCGTGTCCCAAAGCTGCTGCGGCATCATTTCACCCAGACCTTTGAACCGCTGAATGTCGTACTTGGCATTGGCGGGAAATCCGGCGATCACCTGGTCACGGTCGCGATCGCTGTAGCAGTAGTGATGGCTGCGACCGCGCTCGACTTTGTACAGCGGTGGGCAGGCAATGTAGACATAGCCCTGATCGACCATTGCCCGCTGATAGCGGTAGAAGAACGTGAGAAGCAGTGTGCGGATGTGTGCGCCGTCTACGTCTGCGTCCGTCATGATCACGATGCGGTGGTAGCGCAGTTGCGTCGAGTCGAATTCTTCGCCCTTGATGCCCAGACCCAAGGCGGTGATTAGCGCTTGAATCTCGGTATTTTTGTAGATCTTGGCATCGTCGGTTTTCTCAATGTTGAGGATCTTTCCGCGCAGCGGCAGGATCGCTTGGAAGCGGCGATCGCGTCCCTGCTTTGCTGAGCCACCCGCAGAATCGCCTTCCACGATGAAGATTTCTGATTCAGACGGATCGCGAGAGCTACAGTCGGCCAGCTTTCCGGGCAGCGTCGAAGATTCCAGAACCGACTTACGGCGGACGAGTTCGCGAGCGCGGCGGGCAGCTTCGGCGGCGTTAAAGGCTTGAATCGCTTTGTCCAAGACGGCATCCGCAACGGCAGGCCGAAATTCGAGATATTCGGTCAGCGCTTCAGCCACGATCGAATCCACGATTCCGCGCACTTCCGGATTGCCCAGTTTCGTCTTCGTCTGCCCTTCAAATTCCGGGTCAGGCACTTTGACCGAGATCACGCCCGTCAAACCTTCGCGGATATTTTCGCCTGCGAGGTTGTTGTCGCCCTCTTTGATTTTTTGCGCTTGCGGGCGATCGAGTTCATCGTCCGGGTCAGCACGGCTTTAAGCCCGTCCAAATGGGTGCCGCCGTCGATCGTGCGGATGTTGTTGGCGAAGCCCAAAAGATTATCGGTGTAGGCATCCACGCACCATTGCAGCGCGACTTCGACCTGAACGTTTTTGCTTTCACCCTGCATAAAGATGATTTCTTCATGCAAAGGCTGCTTGTCTTTGTTCATGTACTCGATGTACTCGCGAATGCCGCCCGCATAGTGGTAAGTTTCGATACGGGGTTCATTCGACTTGAGCAGATCGAGGCGATAGTCGGTAAACGTGATTTGAACGCCTGCATTCAGGTAGGCCAGTTCGCGCAGCCGATTGGAAAGCGTGGCGTAGTCGAACTGCGTATCGGTAATGAAGATTTGGGCATCGGGGAGAAAGGTGATGGAGGTTCCGGTGCGATCGCCGCTGTGGGGTTCTGCGACCAGTTCCGTCACGGGGATTCCCCGTTCAAACCGCTGCTTGTGGATTTTCTTTTCGCGCCAAACCGTCACTTCCACATATTCAGACAGCGCGTTGACGACCGAAATCCCGACGCCGTGCAGACCGCCGGAAACTTTATAGCCACCATCGCCAAATTTGCCGCCTGCGTGCAGCACGGTCATGACGGTTTCGAGGGCAGATTTTCCGGTGCGCGAGTGGATGCCTGTGGGGATGCCGCGTCCGTCGTCCGTGACGGTGACGGAACCGTCTGCGTTGAGGGAAACTTGGATATGCTTACAGTAGCCTGCGAGTGCTTCGTCAACCGAGTTGTCTACGACTTCATATACGAGGTGGTGCAGTCCACGCGGCCCTGTGCTGCCGATATACATGCCGGGGCGCTTACGGACAGGCTCTAATCCTTCTAGGACTTGAATCTGGTCAGCGCCGTAATTTGTTGTCATGAAACACTCCCTATAAGTGGTACGAAGCTCTCTTGCACTCCGAAACACCAAAATCTATCAAAATTATAGCACATCTGGCTTAGAGGCGATTTTTGCCCAATCTCAGCCGCAGTTTTTAGCCAGGATGGATCGCCACTCAAACCTTGCCTTGTCTTTGCGTCCAATGGATTTGCTCGAATCTCACTTACACCGTACACCTGTACTACCCAATTCTTTCCCTATTCTAATCGTGATTTGCGGCGCAACGGCAACCGGAAAAACCGCTTTGGCGATCGCCCTTGCCCAACGTCTCCACACCCCGACGCGCATCCTCAACGCCGATTCGCGCCAAGTGTATCGTGAATTTGACATCGGCACGGCAAAACCAACTTGGCAAGAACGTCAGCTTGTGTCACATGAGCTAATCGATATTTGCGAACCGACCGAAACCTTGACGGTGGCGGATTATCAGGAGCGGGCGCGATCGATCATTGGGCTGTCCGGTGTTCGGTGTCCGGTGGCAGAAACAGCCGACACCCGACACCCGACACCCGACACCCTCTTCCTCGTGGGTGGAACCGGACTCTACATTCGATCGATCGTTCGGGGGTTGAAAATTCCGCGTGTACCGCCGCAGGCCAAATTGCGATTCCAGCTTGCATCGATCGGTCAGGCACAGTGCTACGCGATGCTGCAACAGGTGGACGCGATCGCCGCTGCCAAAATTCACGCCAACGACCAGGTCAGAACGTTGCGGGCACTCGAAGTTTTCTACGTGACGGGCAAACCGATCTCGACGCAGCAGGGCGAAGATCCGCCAGCCTATCCGATTTTACAGATTGGCTTGGACTGTGAGGATTTAGAGAACCGCATTCACCAGCGCACTCAAAAGATGGTCGTAGCCGGATTTGTCGAAGAGGTCGATCGACTCTGCCACCAGTACGGCGCAGATTTGCCGCTGCTCAGCACGCTGGGCTATGCCGAAGTGAAACAGTATTTAGCCGGAAAAATTTCGCTGGCAGAAGCGATCGAGCGAACCACCATTCACACGCGCCAATTTGCCAAACGTCAGCGGACTTGGTTTCGAGCCGATCGATCGATCGAGTGGTTTAATTCAAACGATTTGGAACTGGTCGATCGAGTTTGGGCGCGAGTGGTGGAGTTCATGCCTTTTAATCGATCGATCTCGAAGGTCTAAGATCATCCAGCAAATCATCCAGCGTTCAACTCAGCAGGCGACCAAGAATTTTTACTTCTCGCAGCGTCAGCTTTGCCTTGCAAATGCCTGTTTCCCAATTGCTAATCCTCGTCAAAGCGATCGATCGCCAAGCAAAATCCGGGTAAGACTGCCTCACCTGAAAGCTCAGTCGGCAGTGGCCGCACTTCCTTGGCCTCACCCTGCCGATAAATCTCGACCTGCTGATCTTGCGGATTGAACAGCCAGCCCAAGCGCACCCCAGTGGCGAGATATTCCTGCATCTTCTGTTGCAGCGTCTCCAAGCTATACGTGCGTGAACGAAGCTCCATGACAAAATCCGGCGCGATCGGCGGAAACTTCTGCCGCTGAGTCGGCGTGAGTGCCTGCCAGCGCGAAAGCTCCACCCATGCCGCATCGGGCGATCGATCGCCCCCACCGGGCAGCTTAAACAGCGTCGAAGAGCTAAACACCTTGCCAAGCTGCGTTTGCCGATTCCAATTGCCTAAATCAGTCCCAAACTCCATCTCCCGATTTCCACTGTCTCCACCCACAGGCGACAGGACAATCAAGGCTCCTTGCGAATCGCGCTCAAAGGGAATTTCAGGATTATTCACACAAAGCTGATAAAACTGCTCATCGGTGAGATGAACACTATCGAGATTTAGCACCAGCGGGACAGTCAGTACGCTCATTTCGATCGCTCCAGCCGCAACTCCCTCGATCATGCCGCATTTCTCACCCATCCCCGCGATCGCCTTCCGATCGCCCCCGCCCCGATCCGCTTGCCTGACGAAGTTGCCCATTGGACTCGGTTTTCGCTGACGCAGCGGCTCACGTTTGAGCGCCTATTCTGCATGGCGATCGCCAGTTGATTTTGGCTAATGCCATAGGTTGCGAGTACCTGCTTCAGTGCTTTCCCAGCTTTTCCCATGCCTCAGATTTTGTCAGAAGGTTCGGAGCGCTCACCTTCAGGTTGACCAAGATACAGTCTGACAAATTCTTCTGCCGCAGCAGGATTAATTTGGTGCAGTGCGTCTCGAAGCTGAATGACCATTTCTGCACCCGGATCGCGAATTTCATTCACCCATCGGTGGACGTTCGATCGCCCAATTCCCATGACTGAAGCAACGCGATTCTGGCTAATATCGTAGGTTTCCAATACTTGCTTCAGCGCTTTTCCGGCTTTTCCCATACTCCTTATGTTGCGTCAGAATCAGACTCGCTCAGATACAGATCGAAGAACTCTTCAGCAGCGGCAGGATTGAGCTTTTGCAGTCCTCGACGAATTGATAGAAGCTGTTTCAGCCGGTTGGGTCTCGGTCTTCGCTTGACCCAGCGGCTTACGTTTGAGCGTCGATCTTCCATTGCGATCGCCAGTTGATTTTGGCTGATGCCATAGGTTGCGAGTACCTGCTTGAGTGCTTTCCCAGCTTTTCCCATGCCTCAGATTTTGTCAGAGGCTCATGACTGAGTAAATGTCTCCTTTAGGTATCGCTTGTGCAATAATGACTCCTAAAGGAAACATTGCTCCACATTTTGCCTAAGAGGTAATTTCCATGTCTGAAAATTCTTCGCCTAAACCTGCTTCCCCAGAACTCGATCGCCTCCTCGCAACCCGATCGAATCCCGATCGCGAAGCCGTGCAAATTCTGGTGATTGGTTCCGACGCAGGAATTACCAATGTGATTCACAGCCTGCACATTCACGGATTTGCCGCTGTCGGTGAGTGGTCGCTGCTGCTGCCTGCGCCAATTCCCAAAAAGCTGATGCGGACTTTGACGCGCCATGTTTCGATCGCTTCACAGTGATCTGACCAATTGAGGCGATCGCCACTCTTCGCAACTGTATTACTGCTTTGCTTCGCAAATGTTTACAGGTCGGGAGTTCCAGCCGTTGCAGCCTTGGTCGCCGTCTCGGAAATTTCTGGCGTAAGCGAGGGCACGCGATCGCCTACAATGAAACACTGCTGTGAAATCGCGATTTGAGAGAACCTTTGAAATGACCGGATCGACCCAGATACCCCTCCTGCTGCGGGCTGCTCGCGGCGAAGCGCTCGATCGTCCGCCCGTGTGATGATGCGACAGGCCGGACGCTACATGAAAGCCTACCGGGATCTGCGCGAAAAGTATCCGTCATTTCGCGAACGATCGGAAATTCCCGAAGTGGCGATCGAGGTTTCCCTTCAGCCTTGGAAAGCCTTTCAGCCCGACGGCGTAATTTTGTTCTCGGATATCGTCACGCCCCTGCCCGGAATCGGCATCGGCATGGACATCGAAGAAGGCAAAGGACCAATTATCGACTCACCGATTCGCACTCAGGAACAGGTCGATCGCCTCCACGCGCTGGAACCCGAAACCGCCCTGCCCTTCATCAAGCCGATCTTGCAAGCACTCAGAGAAGAAGTCGGTAACAAATCAACCGTCTTAGGATTCGTCGGCGCACCTTGGACATTGGCCGCTTATGCCGTCGAAGGTAAAGGCTCGAAAGACTACGCCGTAATCAAAAACATGGCGTTTTCTGAACCTGCAATCTTACACGCGCTCTTGACGAAACTGGCAGATTCGATCGCCACCTACATGCGCTACCAGATCGACTGTGGCGCTCAGGTCGTGCAGATGTTCGACTCGTGGGCAGGTCAGCTGAGTCCGCAAGATTACGATGTGTTCGCCCTGCCCTATCAGCAGCGCGTTTTCCAGCAGGTAAAAGCGACGCACCCCGATACGCCTTTAATTTTGCTCGTCACCGGATCGGCAGGCGTTTTAGAGCGGATGGCAAAATCCGGTGCAGATATCATCACGGTGGACTGGACAGTTGACATGGCCGAAGCTCGGCACCGCTTAGGTCACGATGTCAAAGTGCAGGGCAATCTTGATCCGGGCGTTTTGTTTGGCGTTCGCCCAGCACATTGTTCATGGCGGCGACGGGGTGGATTATGCGGCGGTGATGGCCGTGTTTGCAGTTCTGTCGGTGTGGGCCAGCGAGTCCCCATTGCGTCATCGTATCCCCGCCATCGGCATGTGGGTGTCAGGGGTGGGACAAATTACGGCCTCGTTCATGGCCCTTGTCATGCTTGGGTTGCCTGGTGGCGCTGTGATTGCCGTGCCGTTCATCCTGTATGGTTTCGCCAA
>JAAUTJ010000260.1 GCA_012031475.1 Leptolyngbyaceae cyanobacterium SM1_3_5
TGCTGTGTGAGTTCATCCAAGCTTTCAGCAACGCTCACTGAGGTGACACCGACCATAACAAAGACCAACAAAACGACTGCTGTTAGTCTAAACCATCTGCCCTCGACCCTGTTTAAATTGGTATTACTTGTTCGAGGATGTCCAACAGATTTTTGCTCAAGCGCAAGCCTCTGGCTTTGCGGGGATTGAGCATAACTTTGACCAGACGGTAGACAAAGGACATGGCCGAGTCGAGATTCGCCGCACTTGGACAATGGGGCAAGTGGAATTCCTCATCGATGCCGACCAGTGGGCAAAGTTCAATAGTATCGGCATGGTGCAAGCCGAGCGGCGTTTGAATGGCAAGATAGAACGAGAAACACGCTACGCTCATCAGCAGTTTGGCAAGCAATGCTCAGCGCCTAGCGCAGGCAGTTCGCGCTCATTGGCAGGTGGAAAACTCGCTCCACTGGGTTCTCGATCTGGCATTTCAAGAAGATGCTTGCCGGATTCGCACTGACCACGCGCCCGCAAATCTCGCGGTTGTACGCCACATCGCCCTGAACTTGCTCAACCAGGAGACAAGCGCAAAGCTCGGCATCCAGAACAAACGGCTAAGGGCAGGCTGGGATGAAGACTACTTGCTCAAGGTCTTGCTCGATTAAGATGCGTTCGCCCTGCAACTTTCGATGCTTCAGGCGTTGATCGATCGACAAACATCCATACTTGTCGAACTACCCAAAGGAGAAAAGACACTAGTTGCGAATATTGAGCGAACTATTCGCGATCGCCGCACAATGGTGTGTTCAAGCTTTTGGGATAGAGATTTGCGTTATGCTGAAAGCCAGATTTATCAGTGGAACGGCATGAGTGAAGCCTTGGCTCAAACTCGATCGGCTCCCCCACAGTTGCCACCCCAGTTTCCCGACCACACGCAGCTACCAGAGTCGGACGGGTCGTTTGTGAAGAATTTCCAGGAGCATCCCCAATCGCTGATTCTGACGGACTCGATCGGGGCAACGCTCGAACGGCTTTACCCGGATGGGCAGTATGCGATCGGGCAGGATTGCGGCATCTACTGGCGCGAAACAGATCCACCTGAGAAGGGCGCGGAAGCACCGGACTGGTTCTATGTGCCCAATGTGCCGCCTAGAATTAGAGGCGAGATCCGGCGATCGTATGTGTTGTGGCGAGAGTTTATCGCGCCCACCATTGCCCTGGAATTTGCCTCCGGTGATGGGAGTGAAGAACACGATCGTACGCCCCTTTCTTACTCTGAAGCGAGTGGCACAACCAAACCCGGCAAGTTTTGGGTCTATGAGCAGATTATGCGGATTCCGTTCTACGGCGTTTTCTTCATCAACAGTGGCGAGTTGGAACTGTACGAGTTGGTGGGCGGACAGTATCAGCGCATCAGTGCCAACAGCCGAGGGCATTATGCGATCGCCCCGATGGAAATTGAAATCGGGGTGTGGGAGGGAACTTACCAGAATCAAACTCAGTTTTGGCTGCGCTGGTGGGATATGCAGGGCAACTTGCTGCTGACCGGGAGTGAACGGGCGATCGCGGCAGAGGAAAAGGCGGCTAGACTTGCTGAGCGGTTAAGAGAACTTGGGGTTGATCCAGATTTGGTGTAGTCGTCTGCCTCAGTGACGGCTTACTCGACTCGGAACTGATTTGCCAGTCCTTTCAGCGTCAAAAGACACTTGGCGAATCCTCCAAATAAATACTCGGCGATGTCGTTTTTGTCGGGCGGCGACTGACGGAAATCAAGTGGGGCTTCATCGGCTGGAGCAGTGTAAGCGCTGGGCTTTAAATCTGTAAAACCTCTGCTGATTTTTACTTCATAATCAACTGGTTCTTCCCAAAAGTGATTCAGCATTTGTGCATGGATGCCTCGTGCCACAATCTACCTGTCCTCAAGTCAACTCTCGCTTGATCTGAGCGATCGCCCGCTCTAGCCCACTAGCGTGAATCCAACCCACGAAGCCGCCGTAGATCATGCGATCGTTGTAGTCTGCCAGAAAGACGTGATCGACCCCAACCGCGTTCTTCCAGGTTCGTACTGTCCCACCATCCCGCAATCGGGCAACGGGATGAGCATTCTTGAAGTCTCGATGGTGAGCCGTTGTGATGCCTTCAACAGAATTGAAGATGGCGATCGCCCGACGACTGACTTCTGAGGCGACATCTGCTGCACCAGCACAGCCACAACCTTCCTGAATTGTCAGCCTCAACCGCTCTTTGACATCCCCATCCAAGATAAACAAGCTGTCCAATTCCTGAAGCAATTTGCCGTGCGGCTCACTGTGGCGGCGATCGCAGTACACGGCAGTCAACAGATTTTCCAGTCCCACCTTCGACTAAGCCATCCGTAATCAATCCCGTTAAACCCAGAACCGCAATACCACCCAGCATTCCGGCTGGTCCTCCCAGCAGGGCTAGCGCTGTTGTAATCGCTGCCGCCCCGGTTAAACCCGTTGTTGCCATCACAACGACCAGAACGATACCGGGCAGCCCCAAAGCTGCAATTTTCTTAACAAGTTCGTCCATCTGTTTAATTCTCGATTAGAGCCGATTACCAATGCCGTTTTTCGCTTATGTCGCGCTGCTGGCTGTTATCTTGCACGGTTCAGTTTGCCCACTTTAAAGTCGAGATATCGATCGAACACGTCGATCGACCCAGAAACAAAAATTAGTTTGACGCAGCAGCAAAATTTTAACCTTCCACTTTTTGAAGAGCCGAACCAACCCGCTTAAGCAACCGCGCGACATCTTTGCCAATGGCTTGAAGTTCTTCAGCCTCCGGCTTAGGATAAGCCTTCTGCCAACGATTCAGTTCTGTTTGCAGTCGGCGCAAGGATGTGGCGACACGATTCTCAGCTTCTTTAGAAAGCCGGACATCTGTCACACTTTCCTCATCTGCCTCATTCAGGTAGCGACGAACCGTTCGGATGCTTTTACCGATGATCACTTCTAGCGCAGGCCGCAGCGCCTTTTCGCCTTTCGCTGGTCTTCCCTTCACATCGGCATAGCCAGAATTTCTCAGCCGATCGGCTAATGCTCGAACCTCATCTGGGGTGTAGTCTCGACGCTTCTCGTTTTCGGTCACTTCGATTTGCAGCGCGAGATCAGGATCTTCATCAGCGTCAAATTCTAGGATTCTAACCGGGACAAGATCGTTAGAAAAATGCTGTGCATACGCTTCTGGGAATTGCTCTTTCACTACAAAGATAGCTGCCTTGCGGTGACCTCCCGCCAGCAGCCTTCCCCGCCGATCGACCACCAGGGGTTCCAAAAGACCCAGCACGGCGATCGACTCGGCCAAGGCGTTCACATGCTGCTCGCTTAGCTCACGAGTGTCACTGGCGCGGTCTAAAATTTTCCCTAGCGGTAGCGTTGAAGAGCGCGACTGCTCCATTTCGGCTCTTACTTCTGCTTCTCGATCTCTCGCTTGAATGGCGGTTCCTGCTGAGTCGGCTGCCTCTAGTAATTCTGCTGCACTGCGTCGTTTAGCCATTTCTGTTGCTCAATCGTGAACGGTTTCTGTAATCCACTGTGCAATCGTCGTGAGTTCTGCTGCCGATCGCGATCGAGGGGCGTAATCCATCAGCGGAATTTGCTGCGCTCCCGCCTGAGAAAGATTCGTATCCTGATGGACGGTGAAGTGTTTGATATCGGAATAGCGCTGGACTAATTGAGCCGGAAGTTCCTTGTCTAGCGATCGCCGTTCATCCACTTGGGAAAGAATCAATGCCCATTGCTTGGGACCTCTACGCTCACGACTGCGGTAGCTTTCCAAAAGTCCCATGACGCGATTCGCCCCAATGATGGCAAAAGGATGGGCATTGGTCACAACCAGCGTCGCTTGTGCTGCCACCAATCCCAATCGCTCCAGGCTTTCATTCCCCGGTGGACAATCGAGAACAACCGCATCGTAGGGCATGACCTTAACTAAATCTGCCAAATCTTCAGGGTGCAGCGACTGAACGCTTTGACCCGTCAAGTTGGGACCGCCCGGAAGAACTGCCAGCCCTGAAGCCGCCTCTAGCGGATCTGGAGCATTGCCCATCAATAGCTCTGCGGTACCTGGCGCAGTTGGATCTACGCCCAATGCATACGCTGCGTTCGACTGTGGATCGAGATCGATGACGAGAACTTGCCTTCCTTGCTTGGCTAGAACTGAAGCAACCCCACAGGCGATCGTAGTTTTGCCAACTCCCCCTTTTCTAGCTGCGACAGCAACGCGACATTGAATCATGGGCGAATCCACCCGCTAATACGAATTACAGATGCACTAAGGATAAACGCATCTGGTTGACTCTTCTCAAAACTTTAGTAAAGCGCAGTGATGGCCGATCTTCAAACAACTATCAACGTCCTCTAAGGACTGTTCCCATCAGTGCTGCTGTTATTTGGGGTTGCGTCTGCACCAAAACATCTTCTTAAGATCGATATAATTGTTAAGGCGCAAATAGGCTCCACAATGCCTTGCAGTGATCAGTCTCACGAATGAACCAGTATTTTGCAACAGTGGCGCGGGGGGCTAGAAACGCTGGCGGCGCAGGAGTTAGAGCAATTCGGTGCCAATGCTGTAGAGCCGGGGTTTTGTGGCGTGGCGTTTGCGGGCGATCGCACTCTCCTTTATCAGGTCAACCTCTGGGCAAGATTATCGTTTCGCATTCTGATGAAGCTACATGAGTTTCCCTGCCAGGATGCAGAAGATCTGTATCGAGGCATCCAGACGATCGACTGGGCGCAGTATCTCACCCCCAACATGACGCTAGCGGTCAACGCGACGGGCAAAAGTGAGCGGTTGAACCACACCCATTTCACCGCCCTTCAGGTCAAAAAGGCGATCGTCGATCAGCAGCAAGACAGACTGGGCGATCGCTCTGATGTCGAGTTGCACTCACCAGACTTGCAGATTAGCGTCCATATCGATCGCGATGTGTGTACCGTCAGCCTTGATAGTTCGGGTCAGAGTCTGCACCGCCGGGGCTATCGTCCTGCGGTTGGCGCTGCACCGCTGAAAGAATCGCTGGCAGCGGCACTGATTCAACTGTCGGGCTGGCAGCCCACTCAAATGTTTTACGATCCGCTCTGTGGATCTGGAACCTTACCGTTAGAGGCGAGTCTGAAAGCGTTGAACATTGCACCAGGGCTGTTTCGCGATCGCTTTGGGTTTGAAACCTGGCTTGACGCGGATCAGCCTCTCTTAGAAAAGCTGATTCAATCCGCACAAGTCAGCCAGTGCGAAAGCCTGCCTGCACCGATTTGGGGCAGCGATCGCGATGCCGATGTGATTGAGCAGGCGATCGCCAACGCGACCCGCTGCGGCGTCCTCAATCACGTTTATTTCGCAGCGATCGACCTTGAAGAGATCGCTGCACCCGCAGCAAGCGGCGTCGTATTTTGCAACCCGCCCTATGGCGAACGGTTAGGACGAGATAGCGACTTGGGCGCGTTTTACAAACAGTTAGGAGACGTGCTGAAGCAACGCTTTAAGGGCTGGACGGCATTTGTGCTGAGTGGCAACAAGGAACTGGCGCAGTCGATCGGGCTAAAATCGGCTCAACGGTTTGCGGTTTATAATGGTACATTGCCCTGTCAGTTAATGAAGTACGAACTGTACTAAATATGTTGCGCTTAACTGAAATCAAACTGCCGCTTGATCACCCTGAAGAGGCGATCGAAGCGGCTATCCTCAAAAAGCTGCAAATTGCGCCAGAAGCACTGATTCGCTACACCATCTTTAAGCGCAGCCAAGATGCTCGTAAGAAGGGGGGAAAATTGCGCTCGTCTACATTGTGGATGTCGAGACAACTCAGGAAAAGCTGCTGCTGCAACGCCTGAAAAAAGATCCCCATGTGATGCCAACGCCAGATATGAGCTATCGTCTGGTGGCACAAGCTCCCCGCAATCTCGCCAGTCGTCCGATTGTGATTGGCACAGGCCCCTGCGGTATGTTTGCCGGACTGCTGCTGGCGCAAATGGGGTTTCGCCCATTGTTGTTAGAACGTGGAAAGCCAGTGCGCGATCGCACCGTAGACACCTTTGCCTTCTGGAAAAAGAAAGACACTTTGAACCCAGAATCGAACGCCCAGTTTGGCGAGGGTGGTGCGGGCACTTTTTCGGATGGCAAGCTTTACAGCCAGGTCAGAGACTCCAACCATTACGGGCGCAAGGTGCTGACCGAACTGGTCAATTTCGGAGCCAACCCAGAAATTCTCTACGTCAATAAACCGCATATCGGCACCTTTAAGCTAGTCGGCATTGTCCAAAGTCTGCGCGCCAGAATTGAAGCACTCGGCGGCGAAATTCGCTTTCAAAGCCGCGTTGTAGACATTCAGATTGAGAAGGGACAGGTGCAGGGGGTCACTCTTGCCAGCGGCGAATTTATTGCCAGTCAGCATGTGGTGCTGGCGGTGGGTCATAGCGCTCGCGATACGTTTCAAATGTTGTTCGATCGCGGCGTTTACATTGAACCCAAGCCGTTTTCCATTGGCTTTCGGGTTGAGCATCCACAACCCCTGATCGATCGCTGTCGGTTTGGCAATCAGGCGGGGCACAAGCTGCTGGGTGCTGCCGATTACAAACTGGTGCATCACTGCCAAACGGGTCGTTCTGTCTATAGCTTTTGTATGTGTCCCGGTGGTTTGGTTGTTGCCGCCGCGTCTGAACCGGGGCGAGTGGTCACCAACGGCATGAGCCAATACTCGCGCAACGAACGCAATGCCAACAGCGCGATCGTGGTCGGCATCACGCCCGACGATTATCCAGGACATCCCCTGGCAGGAATCGCCTTGCAGCGTCGCTTAGAAGAACGAGCCTTCGAGCTGGGCGGTGGCACCTATCATGCACCAGGGCAGCTTGTGGGAGACTTCCTTGCCGATCG
>JAAUTJ010000261.1 GCA_012031475.1 Leptolyngbyaceae cyanobacterium SM1_3_5
TCGCTTTCTCAGTTGAGGCGATCGTTTTTTGGAAGAAAATTTTCGTTTACATCAAATGAGGCAACTGGAGGCAAGATAAGCAACTGAAAAGCTATTCAACCTTCACCTTGGCTGGATCTGCAATTGGTGTTGTTGCAGTAAAACGATCGTGTAGTTTGCCGAAGGCGTCAGGCGTTGCAGTGCCCGCAGATAGCCATCGGCATCGCTGCGGCGATGAAACTGTGCGGTCATTTGCTGCTGCATGTTGGGAAGCAGACGGACAATTTGCCAGGGGTAAACGTTCGCTTTAGGCTTTGAGCTTGGTATCATAATCAAATCCTGTCTCACGACTGCGTGGGGTGAAAGGACAGCGTTCAAGAGCGCTGCAAGTGACGATCGCTCCACAAGTTTTCGAGGCTGGAGGGGCGATCGTTTTACAGCAATGGGAAGATAAATTGACAACGAATGCAGACGATTCGTTGATGAAGATTCGATCGCGTGATTGCGAAGCTAGAAATATGGCTAGCGGCTGAAACAAATTCAAGCGCTAGTATTCCTCACACCAAGGCTACTCACCATCCTAACGCTCGAATTGAGCGGTTCGCTGGTAATTTTGCGGAAAATCGATCGCTGATTTGTAACAGAATCACAATTCAATGATCAAAGGAAAGTATCGTTTGCGGAGCGCCCTAGCCGGAACACTACCGCTAGTTCAACTTACAGCGATACTACCGAAAATCCGCAAGCAATCGCCAGGTTTTGGCATAAATTTATTCAATTTTTGAAGCAAACTTTAAACACTCGCAGAAGCAAATTGATCGCGATCGATCGAATTAGGTAATTTGACTCAACTCATTGGTGAAACTGTCACTGAGCATACACAATTGCCGCAACTCGCTTGTAGGCAGGAGTGCCCGATCGCGGATCAATTTTGGCTCGAAAGATCTGATTGACTTCGGGATAAAACATCAAAGCCGCACCCGATCGAATGTCACCGAAAATAATTTCAACCTCTTCTAATTTGCCTGCATCCGCCTGAACCGTGACGCGCTGATGTTCAAATAGTCCGGCCTGTCGCACGTCCGATCGATTCATCAGAATGCAGTTGCGGTGCGGCATTCCGCGATAGCGATCGTCCGGCTTGTAAACAACCGTATTGTGCTGCGCGTAGCTACGTCCGGTTCCCAAGGCGAGGACAACGTGCGGAATGTCGCGATCGATGCCGAACGCTTCCGGGTCGGGAAGGTCGAGCTTCGGCAGTGGTGTCGTGAACATCTGCGCTTTGCCGGAGGACGTGGGGAATTTGGGTTCGGTGAAAACGCGGTTGGCGATCGTAAACTCTTCACCCGTTTCGTCAATTTGACCAATTTTTTCGTAACCCGGAATGGTGCGGGCAATCAGTTGGCGAACATAGCGCGTGTCTTGCAGTTTGCGCCAGTCGATCGGATTGTCGCCGTGCAGTCTTGCCGCCAGTTCACACAAGAATTCGACTTCTGAAATCAGATCGGCGCTCTTGAGATGCGTATCACCCGAATCATTGAGGCGGACAAAATTATTGCCGGATTCGGTCGTGACGCGATGCGGATTTTCAAAGCGGGCAAAGACCGGAAGGACGATCGTATTTTCCGCCGCCAGTCCGTGAAAATGCCCAAGATTCGGCTTGGTGGCAAGATAAACGATCGTGCCAATGTTACCGAGTGCCCGCTTTGCCTCTGTTAAGTCAGGATTGGCGGCGTAGAGATTTCCACCGAGACACAAGAGCGAATCGACTTGGCCGCGATCGGCAGCTTCGATCAGAGCGCGAGTATCGTAGCCGCCGGACAAGTTCAAAGATCGATCGAGGAGGGTTTCGATCGCCTGCTGAATTTCCTTTTTTAATGAATCGTCACGCCCATCGAGCCAAAGCCCTGCACGTTGGAGTGGCCGCGAATCGGCATCGTTCCCGCGCCCAATTTGCCTACATTTCCGGTCAGTAAGGCAGTGTTGGCAATGCTGTAGACGTTATCCACGCCGTTTTCGTGCTGCGTGATGCCCATCGCCCACGCAAAGACGACCGATCGCGCCCGTCCGATCATCCGCGCAGCGGCTTCGATTTCAAGCTGAGAAATGCCGCAGGTTTCAGTAATTTCCGTCCAGGAAGTTGCCTTTGCGTGGTCGATCGCCGCTTCCCAATTTTCGGTATGACTGCGTAAGAAATTCCACTGAACCAAATTTTGCTCGATCAAAGCTTTTTGAATGCCGACAAATAGAGCGGTGTCGCTGCCGGGAACAAGCTGCAAATAGAGCGAGGCGATTTCCGATCCGGGGAGGAGCGATCGAATCGGAAAGGCAGGCGAACCAAACTTCACCAGCCCAATTTCAATCAGCGGATTAATAATAACGACCTTGCCACCGCGATCGCGCAGTTTAATCAGTTCATTCATCAGACGCGGGTGATTGGCGGGAGCATTCGAGCCGACCAAAACTACGCAATCGGTCTGCTGCAAACTTTCCAAACTCACCATCGATGTCCCCGAACCAAACATCGTTTTGAGTCCGGTTGTCGAGGCGGCGTGACACAAATCGGAACAGTCTGCGAGATTATTTGATCCCAGCGATCGCAGCAGCAGTTGCAGCAGAAAAGCGGCTTCATTCGACGATCGCCCGGAACTGTACGACGCGACGCGCTGAGCAGGTTTCTGAAATGCTTTCGTGACAGTTTCGTACACTTCTTGCCAGGAAATTCGTTCGTAGCGCGAACTGCCCGATCGCAAGATCATCGGATAGCTGAGCCGTCCAAGATTATTCGCTTCCTGGGAATTAAGCTGCTGAAGTTTCGAGATGGAAAGACCAAAAATTTCTGGAGCGATCGCGGGCTGAAGCTCCGAGGCGATCGCTTCTACGCTTTTCGCGCAGCGCTGCAACCCCTGATTATCTTCATCGACAAAGCCGCCCTTTTGTCCACCCGTTCCCCACGCGCAGGAAAGGCAGGCGCTTTTGTGCAGCAGGGTTTTCCAGATTCTTGCGCCCTGCGGCGACAGCGTTTTTTTCGCCCAATATTCAATGACAGGCAAGCCGCCGCCAATTTCCGGGGTGTTGGAGTCGCGATCGAAAGCCATAAGCTGACAGGCAATGCACTTCCTTTCAAGTTATCGCGAATTTTGGAAGAGGACAAACTAAGAATTACAACGGCTAAAGTAAGCGGTAAGTAGATTAGAACGACTGCCCTCACCAATAATCTAAGCCGCATAACGTTCGCAATAACCCGCCGCAGAGAACCCCGAATGCTTACAGACAAGCTCTTGGCGGTCGGGTGCATTGGGAACGTTGTGCGGCGTCGTGTCATTCATTGCAGAATGTGTAGCCCATGAACTACACCACCCTCTGAGTCAAATCGAGGTTCAATAATAGAGAAAAACCTATTGTCTCCCTTCTCAAAATGTCTAAAAATAGCGTAAGCAATTAAATCTGCAAGCTGAATCAATCTTGATGCTTTTGAATCTAAAAAGAGAGGTACTTCTGAGAAGTTTCTTATCACGCCCCAAGTGTATCCAATTGTTCTAAAATCAGTCGCCAAAGATTGAATTGTAGTCTCGTAAGTAGATTTGTCAAAGATAATAATTCCTCTATGCGTATCACCACTTCTATGCAATCTCATTAAGTACTTATCGAATCTGCTGGACAGTTGCTCAAATGCGGCTTCAACAGGATCTCGTGGAGATACGACAGATTTCTTAATGACGCTTGCAAAAAGTCGGTTACTAGGATGAGATTGCAGAAAAACCTTCAAAGCATCTTCAATTGCCTGATGCCTATCATCTTTAGGATGACTTCTCCACCGACCTCTTCCACCGAACATTGGACTGCCATGCAACTCAACTGCTGCTGGATCAGCCGGATCAAACCTTGCTGCAATTCGGTCAAGCTGGTTCGCAATCCAATACCCCTGTCGTTCAAATACACAAAATCCGGCTAGCACGAAATATTGTTGGTTTGGATCGTGGGTTGTACCAGACTCATCTACATACAACAGGTACATGCAGCGTTTTATATCCCTTTAAAACTAAAATCAGTCGAGGAAAGACCAAGCTTTCACGATCCGAAAAGGTCAGATCTCTCGACTGTATAAGTAACTATAGCACTTGCTTCATACGTTGACGAATTTTAGATGAAGCCATTCATAGCCAGTAGATATCCTTAAGGATGAAGGGTTTGCCGATCGGCTAGCAGCATAACAATTTATTATCTGGAACGATTCCGGGTAATTGCCTCTTCAAGTAGGTTACCTGGAACAATTCTGGGTAATTGCTCTTGGGGGCAGTTATTCGGGAACTTTTCCGTGTAATACCCGTTTCCAGGCGATTACCCGGAAGTTTTCACAATCTTGTGTAGCGAAAAATTTTGTAGCATTTAATCCGTTCAATTCGGTTGCTTCTCTTTACATGACTGCCCAACCGAAGCTCCTTGAGCAAGTCCGTAACGTCATTCGCCGCAAGCACTATTGGTATGAAACAGAGAAGAGCGAGATCAACTGGATCAAGCGCTTTATTGCCTTCCACAACATGACCCCACCTCGATCGATCCCCGCTCCAAAAGTCGAGACATTTCTGACTCATCTGGCGAAGATGGCTGAAAAAACTGCTTGACTTTGCCGAATAATTCCGTTAGTGTTGCTTGCTAATGCTGCTCAATCACAGCATCGATCGATTGTTAGACCACAGGAAACCGTAACCCACAGGTCTAGCCACGCGACCCGAAGCTGCGTCCAACAGACTTCAGGCCGCTGACCCACCAACTGTTATGGGCAGTTGATAGGCTAACTGGGATCATACCCTCCTAGCCGTCTCGATTGCTTTGTCTTGCGTCGGGGCGGCTAGGCTTTTGGGTTTTCCTCTCAACCAAAACCAGGAAAACTCAATGAATACTTTTGATGACTCCGCCTCAGAGCGGAACGATTCTCCCACGCCGCAAATTCAGTCAATTCCCAAGATCCAAGGCGACGATCGCACCCCGATCAAACACATTCTGATTGGCACACCGCAGATCGTACAGTTCACGACGCGGCGACTGGAGCAGGCGGGATATGCCCAAGCGATCGAGTGGCGCAACCGCTTGAACTGGATGAACCGCTCAACATTGTGCCTGATCTAGGCGATGTGATTAGCCTGCTGGTGCGCTACATGCGATTCCAGTAGGCACTTGGAAAGGGCGATCCCGTGCCGGATCGCCCCGCTTTCAAAATTTTTCCAGACGTTAATAAATCACCCAATTTTTATACTTCGCTAAAGCGCAAATACACGACTCTGGAAATTGCCTATTGATCTAAAAAATCATGGAGATGATTCGGTTTTTGCAGGTTCGATCGCCTCCTGTGCCTGAAGTTCTTCCACAAACTTACGAAAGCCCGGAATTGTTCCGTAATCTGCTTTAATGATTAGTAAATTTCAGCCACCAAATTCAGATAGCGAGGGATGTAGCGGGTTAATTCGGCACTTGAAGGCGGCAAGCGATCGCGATCGAGTCGACAAAAGAAAGCATCTTCTGGAAACGCATTCGTAATGTCTTCGTAGCGCTGCGTATACATTAAAAACGCATCCGCATTCCACTGTTGCTGCGTCATCTGATCGCTCGATCGAATTTGCCAAACTCCTATGGCGATCGCTGCTTCAGATAATCGCAGCTTTCATCCCTCACACCAGGAAATCAATTCCCTGGCTCAAAGTCAAGTCCGTTGAAACTGATTAACGGAATAAATCTAACCCGTTGAAACGGGTTTCAGCTTTTAGCCGGAAATTGATTTCACGGCTTTCTTCGCACTACTTCAAAGCATAATCGGCTTGATATTCAACCAGTTCGATTTCGTTGCCGTCGGGATCATTGACGTAAATGCGGTGCTTCGTTTCCGGTGAATCGTAAGTGTAATATTCAATTCCGGCGCGATCGAGCAGCGCTTTCATTTTGTCGCCATCGTCAATTACGAAGCCCACATGATTCACGCCGATCGATTCATAAGCTTGATGATTTCGCTGAGCGTGAGGCGCATGATTCAGCGCGAGATAGAACTGTCGATCGCCAAAGTGCATCCAGCGGCTTGCGGAAGTTTCACCTTCTGCCCGCACGATCCAATCGGGAAACAGGGTTTGATAAAACTGGCGGCTGGCTTCGAGATCGTGACACGAAAGATTGACATGCTCAAAACGGTGAAACATCGTGGCCTCCTGGCAGTGCCCGCTTAGATGAATTAATCATAGTCATTATGAGTATGAGTTAGCCACTGTAGAAATGCTCAATCAAAGTTGCGCTGGCATGGCGTGGCGCTAAGATGAGAGAGATTTTCAAATTCTGTCAATGATGAAATCACAGTTTTTGGGATTGGCGATCGCGGCTGGCCTGACGTTCGTGTCGCAAAAGGCGATCGCGCACGGCGTCGAAGTGCAATATGAATCGCGTCAGGGCTTTGAGGTGTCTGCCGCCTACGACACAGGCGAACCGATGGCAAACGCGCAGGTGGTGATCTTTTCGCCCGAAAATCTTTCGACTCCCTGGCAGACGGCCAAGACTGATGCAGAAGGCCGCTTCACCTTCGTTCCCACCGGAGCAGGCGACTGGCAAATCAAAATTCAGCAGGCCGGACACGGCGCAAGCTTGACGATTCCCGTTGCTGAAACTGCTGCGCCGATGGCTTCCGTCAGCACTGCCGCCGCCGATCAGCCCGCTCATGCAGACATGCCTGCGGCGACGGCTCCCGCGATGACGGCTGCGACGGCTTCCCCGCTGCAAAAAGGGGTGATGATCGGTTCAGTAATTTGGGGCTGCATTGGCACGGCGCTGTTTTTCTCGCGAAGTTCTAAGCGCCAGCAGCCGCAAAATTAGCACAGTGACGAGAGGCGCATCGATGTCACCTTCCTGACGGTTTAAT
>JAAUTJ010000262.1 GCA_012031475.1 Leptolyngbyaceae cyanobacterium SM1_3_5
TACGTCGGACGAGCTCAGCGTCCGCGCATCGCGTCGGCACCACCCAAACTGACTGGCGCTTCGCCCTCGAAAAGTTCTACACGCGCAAATACCAGGATCGGCAACTGCGCGAAGGCGATCCCCAAAAGTATCGCGATATGGCGGCATCGATCGCGCCCAAGGTCAACTATGCCCAAGGAACGAGAGCTTCCGATCTCGACTTCTTGAACAAGGTTCCCTATCGCGGCAAGCGCTAATTTTTAGCTAAATTGCTTCTAAACTGGGTTTTTCTGCTGCTTCTTTGAATTCTTTGCGAATTGAATGAGGCAGCGGCAAAACCCAGTCATTTTTTTGATAAGAAAAATGGCTGGGCGGGTGCTTGAAAATGAGATAGTCATGCATGAATCATTTCAATAGCTGCAATCGAATTTCTTGCTCGATCGACTGTGCTAAACCTGCAATAATCCTTCGTGTTACTAATCAACGAACATTTTGATGAAGCCTGCTGAAGTTTCGATTATTCAAGCTAAGGTTGCAGATCTAGAAACAGTTGCGCCACTGTTCGATCGCTACCGTCAGTTTTACGGCCAGCCTCCTGATCTAGATCGATCGAAAGCATTTCTGCGCGATCGCCTCACTCAAGATGAATCGATCGTGTTTCTGGCAGTGTCCGAAACTGCCTTGGGATTCACACAGCTTTACCCGTCATTTTCCTCCGTTTCGCTGCAAAAAGTTTGGATTCTCAACGATCTATTCGTGCTGCCTGAAGCGAGAAAAATGGGCGTAGCAATGGCACTTTTAGAACGCGCAAAAGCCTGGGGAATTGAAACGCAGGCACGGCGAATTTTTCTAAGCACGGCGATCGATAACACAGCCGCACAATCACTCTATGAAAAAGCCGGGTACCTCAAAGATCCTGCTTTTTGGCACTATCAGCTAGATTTAAGCCAATGACTTTTACTTACGCAATTTTAGGCACAGGTGCGCTCGGTGGCTTCTATGGAGCAAGATTGCAGCAGGCTGGATTGCAGGTGCATTTTTTGCTGCACAGCGATTACGAAACTGTCCGACATCAAGGCTTAAAAATCGATTCGCCGGATGAAAACTGTACGCTGCCAAAGGTTCACGCCTACCATGATGTTGCTGAAATGCCGCAGTGTGATGTTGCGATCGTGGCCTTGAAGACGACGCAAAATCATTTATTGCCAACATTATTGCCACCTGTTTTGAAAGAGAACGGCGCGATTTTAGTGCTGCAAAATGGACTGTCGATCGAAACCGCAGTCGCAGAAATTGTCGGAATTAATCGTGTGGTTGGTGGCTTGTGTTTTTTGTGTGCCAACAAAATTGCTCCCGGTCATATTCATCATTTGGATTACAAAAAGATTACCCTGGGCGAATATCGATCGAACTATCAAACAGTCGGTGTGAGCGATCGAATGCGGCAAATTGCCCAAGATTTTGAGCGGGCGAAAATTCCGATCGAACTTGCAGAAGATCTGCTCACTGCCCGCTGGAAAAAACTCGTTTGGAACATTCCATTTAACGGGCTTTCGGTTGTGCTAAATGCCGAAACCGATGAAATGATGGCCGACGATTCAACGCGATCGCTGGCTGAAGATTTGATGCGAGAAGTGTTGCAGGGTGCGGCGGCTTGCGGACGATCGATCGACCACAATTTCATTGCAACCATGCTTAACCATACGATACACATGAAGCCCTATCGAACCAGCATGAAGCTTGACTATGACAACGGGCGACCGCTGGAAATTCAAGCAATTTTTGCCAATCCTCTGCAAATGGCGCGATCGAACGGTATTGATCTTCCAAAGATTGAAATGCTCTATCAGCAGCTTAATTTTCTCGATCGCAATCGCTTCAAGGTTGGGCGGGGCGATCGATAATTCGTTCTGTCACTAACGATGACAGAACAAGCATGGTTGTAACTTGGTGGTGCGGGAGGCGATCGATCAGGCGTTCCAGATGGCCGACGAGGCGACTGCCACTTTCATAATGTAGTCGTCGCTGCCCGTGACGCGATGGCATTCCAGCACTTCGGGAAATCTACCGTAGATTTGGCCGCTTTCGATGCACTGACCGGGAGCAGAAACGATTCGCATGAAGGCGATGATTGGCAGGCCGAGCTTTTCGAGGTTGACCTGAGCGCGATATCCCGTAATGATTCCGGCGTCTTCCATGCGGCGAATGCGATCGACCACAGCGGGCGAAGACAGCCCGACCCGCCGCCCCAGTTCGCTATATGAAAGGCGGGCGTCTTCCTGCAAGGCTTGCAGAATTTGCCAGTTCGTTGTGTCCAATACGTTTTCTGTTTCTAAAGCCATTTGGTCAAAATTCCTTAAAAGCGAAGGATAAATAGCGTTAATACCTTTAGTTTAGCCTTCTCAAGCCGGAATTTGGCCTTTAATATAGAAGTATAAGTTAAATGAAGCCTAAAGGCATCGGCGCGAGGATGCCAGCACTGGAGATAGACATGACGACATCAACGCTAAAATCGAATTCGGCACGAGCCAAATCCGCCTCGTGGCTGCAATCCATTTGGCAGCAGGTCGTGGAAGGGTTGACCACGAAGACAGAACTGCAAGTTTGGCAAGAGCGCGATCGCGACGGTAAGCTTCTATGGTATGCCTACGACCCAACCAGCGGTCGATCGTTCTTTGGAACAGAAGCCGAAATGCGAAGCTGGATCGAAACTCGCAACTACTGTTACTAATCGAGTCAGGACTGAAGCAAAGCGAATGGGAGTGCGGGAGGGCGATCGCACTTTCACCGCTGCTCAGTCCTGATTTCTTTTCAGAGTAGCTGACGTTTCTGGCCGTTTCTACCGTCAGAGCGTTAACGCTTTCTGCATCAGTAGACAGTTGCGATCGTGGGATTGCCCCTCTGGGCAGATATAGACAATTTGCCAGCCATGCTGATCTTTCAGCTTTTGCATCAGAACCCCGCCCCAATGCTCAGCTTGTTGCAGCGGGTTGGCAAGGCGCGATTCAGTTTGCTGCATCAGCGCTTCGAGATCAAATGCCGCACCTTCATCCCAAATCGCAATCACGAGGCGATCGCTAAACACCTTGACATCGAGATCGATCGGCGTTTGAGGGGGTAGGTGCTGATGAGCGTGACGCGCCGCATTCGTGAAGCCTTCCACGATTGCAATTTGTCCTTGCAGCCACGATTGCTCGGATAAAGGCGGCTGATTAAACTGTCCGAACCACTGCAAGAGACGCGGAATTTGATTGATATCCGTTTCGACTTGCAGGTGAGACTGGTGCAGTAACTGACTGTTGCTATCAAGCTGTGCCATTGCAACGCCCTACTGAGTGCAATTCATTGAGTGGCTTTCTCCAACCTAAAAAGCGTTGCTTTTACGAAACAGAACCAGGACGGTCTTCAAAATAAGCTGCAAATCATACTGCAAGCTCCAACGTTCTTGGTAGCGCAAATCAAGCTCGATCACATCTTCAAAATTACGAACGCTCGATCGCCCGTTCACCTGCCATTCTCCGGTCATTCCCGGCTTAACATCCAGCCTTTGCCAGTTTGGAACATCATAGCGATCGACTTCTTCGGGCAGCGGCGGGCGCGTCCCGGTCAAGCTCATTTCGCCGCGCAACACGTTCCAAAACTGCGGCAGTTCATCCAAACTCGTTTTTCTCAAGAAGCGACCGACTCGCGTAATGCGCGGGTCATTGTCATTCTTAAAAAATGCGCCCTCGTTTTGATTTTTGACTTGCGATTTGAGCGCTTCTGCATTGGGAACCATCGATCGAAACTTCCACAGTTGAAAGCGTCTGCCCATCAAGCCGCAGCGCGTTTGCGAAAAGAGAATCGGACCAGGACTGTCGAGCTTAATCGCTACCGCGATTGGCACAAACAGCACCGCCGTAATGCTCAATCCCACGATCGCCCCCGTCACATCAATGCAGCGCTTGGTCAGCGACTTGACCGAGGGATGAATCGGCAGCGCGACGGTGGACGGCGGCACAGCGGGAGCGGGGACGGTTGTGCCCTGCTCGATCGTAAAGAGGCGATCGAGGCTGGCAAGCGCCAGCGTACTTTGCACTTCCGATCGCAAATTTTGCAGCACGAGCGATCGCTTTTGCGCCTGAGTTGCCTTCAGACACATGACTAAAGCGCCAATGCCGCTGCTGTCGATAAAGGCCGTTTGCTGAAAATCTAGGACAATCTTGTCAGGTATCGATTCCGTTCGGATCAACTGCTGAAACTTGTCTTTAAAGGCGACCGCTTCAACAACCGTCAGCAGGGGCGGTAGCTCAATAAGGCAGACTGCTTCAGAAACCGTTGTTGTAAAGCTGAGTGGCTGATTTTCGCTGATCATGGCGTCTTGGGTGAAGATTGAAGTCTGTGAGAGTGTCGCCTAGCCTCTGGCGATCGATGCCAGTCTAGATACCAGCGGCCATCTGCTACCTAGGTTTCCCAAAATTAGCACGGGCTATCCGGCATGTCGATGAGAATTTTGGTACACCTGCTGTACGCTGCTAGCTTGAAGAAGCGCCACCACAGTCAATTTGGGATTGAAAAAGCGCAGCAGTGTGGGAAACCGCAGCAGCGATCGCAAACCGCTCATCCAACTTGCCTGCGATTAAGCAAGCTCGAAGCACTCCGATCGCGTCAGGCGAATTTGCGCCAGCGTAAACACAACCGGAATGACTCGTCCGTAGTTGGTAGCGATCGTCCGCCAGCCTAAATCGGCCACAAACCAAGTCCACAGCGCAGGTCCCAGCATGGCAAAAACGGTTCGCACCGCGCCATAGCGAGCCGCATTCACGGCCATGCCTCGCGCTGCCATCTTCA
Source organism: Leptolyngbyaceae cyanobacterium SM1_3_5 (assembly GCA_012031475.1). GTDB lineage: Bacteria > Cyanobacteriota > Cyanobacteriia > Elainellales > Elainellaceae > JAAUTJ01. The sequence goes on from JAAUTJ010000262.1 coordinate 4,810, forward strand.
CCGCCACCTGTCCTTGGATCTGAGCGGCGATCGCTCCGCCGCCTTGAACTGCCGCCCGCTTTGTCACTTCATAAGTGGCGGCATGAATGGCAAACTGCCGCGCAATCTGACTGAGTACCCAAGGCCGCACGACAGAAGTGATGGCGATCGCACTGCCACCTTTGAGAATCAATTTCAGCGGGTCTTGCTGAAGCGCAGGCGCAAGCCGCTTGTCAGCGGGCATTTGAGCGATCGATCGCTGCACTCTAGCCGTTAACGCTTGCTGTTCGGCCTTGGGCAGTCGCTTCCAGACGTAGCCCAGCAGATGCAAAAACACTTCGGCTTCGAGATCTTCCGTTGCGAGGCGATCGGAATAGTGAATCTTCAGATGCCGACAGACCTGAATCAAAATTTGCCGATAGCTAAGCTGCCGGGTTTGGCCGCGCAGCACGGTGAAGCCGTCTGCGGCCAAAAAGCGAAAGCGCTGCTCCAGCATGTCGATCCACTGCTGGCGGTCTTGCGACTGAACGGCGATCGGTTCTGGAGCATACATGTAGTCGAGCGGGTTAAATTTGCGACAAAACAAAATGTCCGTCAACGCCTGCAATTCTTCTTCATTGGCAAGCTCTAACCCGGTTCTCAACTCGTCCATCTGTCCTCCGATCGCCATTCGCATCTGCTGTCACACGCCCTAGATGATTTAACACTTCGTTACAAACTTCAGGCGGCTCAAAGGCTTGCAAGTCTGCATTTATCTTACGGTAAATTCATTCAGCAATGCCTTGTAAAGCATTCGGCAGAACCGCTCGGTGGTGGCAGAAATCCGCCGATCGCCCTTCGGACTTTGAAACTCATCGTGAATCCGTAAGCTAGCGACTTCTGGCCTACAGCGGCTCATCTGTAAACAATCCTATTATCAATCTTGCCTAAATCGCTGATGTACTGGCGGTCTACAGGGTCGGTCGTTTTGCTTTTTTGCGGTCGTCTGTTTCGTCAATCACCAGCGTGATGCTTTGACCTTGAGTGATGAAACAGGGATACTTGGAGAGTAGTGAAGCGACGATTTGTGGTTCGCTGGTGCGTTTGATGATGAAACGCTGAGTTGCTTAGGATTCACTTCACAAATTAGCTCTCAGATCAAACATTTTAAGAAGATGCTTGTGGTATTCGTAAAGACAATGCGCCCGAAAATCTCCCTGTCGTGCGTCACATTGCCGTGAACTGGCTCGGCCAAGAGGCGACTGACAAGTTAGGCATCAAGTTGGGCATCAAGAACAAGCGACTGCGGGCAAGTTGGGATGAAGACTACTTGCTCAAGATCTTGCTTGGAGAAGATGCTCTTGCCCTGGTCGATTCGTTTGGGGTTTGTTGCGATCGCTTTCAACCTCACCTCAAACACTGCATTTCGATCGATTGTTTTGAATGCGATCGATCGATTTGTTTCAATGGGATAATCGTTGCACAGGATGAATTGCTGGCGCATTGTCCAGATAAAATTCACTTAGTCATAATTCGATGATTCACATTCGTCCAACCACAACGGCTGACATTGAAGCCTGCGGGCAGATTATTTTTGATGCGTTTCAAGATTTTGCCGATCGCTACAACCTTCCGACCGAATTTCCGACTCTGGCGTTTTCGATCGACATTGCCGAATTTGGCATTCAAGACCCGCAGATTTACAGCATTGTGGCGATCGAGGACGGTCAAATTATTGGCGTTAACTTTCTCGACGCCTGCAATCCGATCTACAGCGTGGGACCGATCGCCGTTGCGCCCGACTGCCAAAAGCGCGGCATCGGGCGAATGCTGATGGGGGCGGTTTTGGAGCGGGGGAAGGGGGCGATCGGAATTCGGCTAACACAAGATACCGTCAACGCGGCTACGCTGGCCCTCTATCCCGCTGTCGGATTCGACATTCAAGAACTGCTAATTTTGGTGACGGGCAAGCCCAAAAGTCCGCCGATCGCTGAGATTGAAGTGCGCGACTTGACGCTGGACGACCTCGCAGCTTGCGGCGAACTCTGTCAGCAAATCTACGGATTC
>JAAUTJ010000263.1 GCA_012031475.1 Leptolyngbyaceae cyanobacterium SM1_3_5
GGGAGGTAAGGCGATCGCAACCGCTGACCGGGAACGTTAGCCCTCTGTCCCGATGCAGGAGGTACTGGCGACCAGGATCAGCAGATTAAGTGACTATGAAACTAATTCGGCAAGTTTGGGAAGACATTCGGCGCGGCGAAACATCGATTTGTATGTTGCCGTTCCTCTCGCTATTGTTATTGCTGTACTCGGAATACTTGGAATCACATCTTCCCAGTTAATCTCTTCCATAACTCTTGTAATTCTTGGACTGCTCGCCACATCTCTGCTGACAAGCAGATACGCGGTAAAGGAACTTTCACAAAAACTAACACAAACAGCAGACACTACCTTTTTCAAAGAATGGACAGAAAGCAACTTTGAATCGGATTTTGAAAGCGCTGCTGACCTGTGGCTAGTTGGTGTATCACTAACAACAATGATCAGAATGCGTTATTCCCTTATTGAAAGAAAGCTTCGCGCTGGGCACACAGTAAAGGCATTACTCATAAACCCCGATGGGCTTGCAGTTGAGATGGCAGAAATGCGAAACTACGGGCGACCGAATGCCGAAAGGGCGCGTAGTGAAATTAGAAATTCCTTACAAGACTTATGTGACCTCAGTCAAGTTGCGCCTGGAAAACTAGAGATTCGTACAATACAACATCCACTTGGACATGGTGTCATGGCGAAAGATCCCGAAACTGCATCAGGAGCTATCTACATTCAGAACTATCCCTTCAAAACTGAAAATGGTTCACGACCAAAATTTGTATTGCGTGCCAAAGATGGTTTCTGGTATGACTTTTTCAAGAGGGAACTCTACAACTTATGGGAGAACGGGAGCCAGTGGAGTTGTGAGGCAAAAGGTCAGTAGTCTGGAAGTAGAAATCCTGCCATAATTTATGGTAAGTGTCGGAGGTTGTCTCATGGAGCGGTGGTCTTTTGAAGGAACTTGGGAAGAAATTCTTCGTCACGCGCCTGAACTGGTTGGACGGCGTGTAAGGTTGATAGTGCTATCCAATGAGAGTTCAGAACCTCAGAACGGGGCTACTCTGGATCAAGTTTTGAAAGGCAGGGTAGGTCGAGTTCAGTTTCAGCCTTCAAATCTTTCCACACGAACAAAAGAAGTATTCACCGATCTTTTGGTTGAGAAGTACAGGCTACCAGGATTGGGACAGTGACTCTTTGTGATGCATCTCCCTTGATTGCTTTGATTAACCAGAGCGACATTAATCATATTCGTTGCGTCAATGCCTTATCTGGTCTTCCCGCACCTTTGGTTACAACTTGGTCATGTTTCACTGAAGCCATGTACTTGCTAGGTCGGTACGGCGGTTGGTCAGCGCAACAGGAATTATGGGGTTACGTCTCTGACCAGATCCTTGTGCTTCACTTTAATGGCGAGGACGAGCAAGCAAGGATGCAAGTATTGATGGAGCAGTATCGAGATTTGCCGATGGATTTAGCAGATGCGTCTCTGGTTGCTGCGGCTGAAGCTCTTAATCTAAAACGAATTTTTACACTTGATCGGGATTTTCAAATATACCGTTTTAAAGGAAACCAACCCTTTGATGTTGTGCCTTGAACACTGTCTAGTAGTTGACGAGGGCTAACAATGCGTTGGTGCGGACGGAACAGAGGTTATCGGTGAGCGTTTGAGGTTATCTGCCGCCGCACAACTTCACCGTTGGGCTGCTTAATCTTCTGGTGAGGGCAATTCTTGAAGATTCACTGTCTGAGTTTGGCGTTCATATAATTGAAAAGCTACACTAGGTAAAATTTTCATAGATCTGGATACTTCTCAATTCAATGAATACAGTTCTCCAAAACTGCAAGGGTAGAAAACAATCTCTTGACAACAGTAATTTGAAACTTTTAGTCTGTGAGTATCTTCATCGATGGGGAGATTCTTATGAAATAGAAGATCAATGGTGGGGTGATAAGAAATTAACCTGGGAAGAAGCAATTGAAAGAGCTTGGAAATCTCGGCTCTCGCATGGGAAAATGCATGGACATCAATGCCGAGTTGCTAACAAGTTATCCGAGGGATTAAAGGTTGCGTTAGCTGATGAAATGCAATCAGAAGAATTCAAAGATTTCCAGGGTGTGTATGATTGGGTGAAGTCTGTTGTTGGTCGTGTTAAGGGGCTAGGAGCTACAACAGCATATGATGTTGCACGACGGTTAGGGTCTTGGTTGTGCCTAGAACCATCCGTAGTTTATCTACATGCAGGAACTGCTGCTGGAGCGAGAAAATTGGGTATTGAAGGAGGCGTTGCCCCTCTAAGCGCATTTCCAAAAGAGATTCAATCGTTAGGAGCTACCCATGCAGAAAACTTCCTATGTATCTACAAAGATCAACTTTCTAGCGTCGCACCCCAACACGTCATGGCAGCGGATGGTTGAAAACGGCTGGTGCTGAGTTCGAGGTTATTTGCCGCCGCTGCATTTTGCCGTTCTACGGCTTAGATCTTCGGTATGGACGTTCAGATATTTATCTGTTTTGGGCGATGTTTGACAAGCTAAAGTTTTACGGGTCTCGTTATTGGGAATACGATGAGATCTGGGAAAGATATTTCCGGGATGAGTTTCATAAGGGACAGGGACAAGCGAGAGACTTGGATGAGGACGTGATTGCATGGTGTCAAGTTTGGATAAGGAAACACGCAGTTGAGGTCGCGCTTCAAGATGACTGATTTGTGGCGTAGGTCGTAGGATAGAAGAGACCAACTGCGCTGATAGATGCCATGTCTTCTCCTGCTATTGCCACGATCGTCAAGATGGTCGAATCACTGCCTGATGAGCTTCAAGAGCAGGTAGTGGAGCATGTTCGCGCATATCTGGCGGAAATTGAAGAAGAAAAGCGCTGGGATGAATCATTTAAGCGGACGAAGCACAATCTCGTAGCGGCAGCCCAGAAAGCCAAAGAGGAGATTGCCGCAGGAATGTCTACGCCGATGGACTATGAGCAGTTATGAAGTCCGCGACATTGCCCTCGTTTTGGGAAAAGTATCGCGGCATGAGTCCAGCGGTGAGAGCCGGAGCCAGGAAAGCATATCGATTGTGGGCAGAGAATCCGTTTCATCCGTCGTTACATTTCAAGTGCATTGACAGCGACGAAGATATTTGGTCAGTGCGTGTGACAAAGAGTCATCGGGCTTTGGGGGTCATGTCAGAGGATACGGTAACTTGGTTTTGGATTGGCGATCATGATGAGTACGAGGCGTTTTTATTCGTAAGCGCCAGCCGTAGAACAACCGCAATGCACCGGAACATTGCAGTCTGGTTGGTTAGTCGCAGTAAGTTACTCGTGTCCGGTGATTGCGACCGTTAGATATTTTCCATAGTCACCCTCTGCAAGAATTCGTTAGGATTCGCGTTCTACAATTTCTGGATCGGTGTCAAACTTCCACACACCCGATCGCCTGTGATAAGCTGAATCATCGAAGCCAGGGACATTCCCGCTTTTGTTCGATCGAGGGGATGCCCTGCAACCCACTACCCCCTCAAGCGATCGTGATTCGACTTCAGTTTCAACCGCGCTTCTCCTTGGCGCGAATCAAACGGCTTTTTTCCGCAATTTTTCTGAGCGCCATCCTGCTGCTGACCACGAGCTGTGCGGCAACCGCAACGACTCCGGGTGCGGCAACTGAACCCCTAGCCGAACTGGGTGACAGTGAAGGCGAGGTGTCGATCGTCGCTTGGCCGGGATACATCGAGCGCGGCGAAACCGATTCGGCTTATGACTGGGTGACGCAGTACGAGCAGGAAACAAGCTGCAAGGTCAACATCAAAACGGCTGCGACTTCTGACGAAATGGTGGCGCTGATGAATCAGGGCGGCTTTGATCTGGTGACGGCGAGCGGCGATGCTTCCTTGCGGCTGGTGGCGGGCGGCAAAGTTCAGCCGATTAATACCGATTTGATTCCAAGCTGGGAATCGATCGATCCGCGTCTGCAAAACGCCCTTTGGCACACTGTCAACGGCCAGCACTACGGCGTTCCCTACCAGTGGGGATCAAACGTGCTGCTCTACAACACCGAGACGTTTGAGACTGCGCCGACAAGCTGGAACGTCGTGTTTGAAGAGCAAACCTTGCCCGACGGTCGATCGAACAAAGGCCGCGTCCAAGCGTATGACGGCGCGATCTATATTGCCGACGCCGCGCTTTACCTCAAGGAACATCAGCCCGAACTCGGCATCGACGATCCGTATGAACTCAACCGCGAACAGTTTGACGCCGCCGTTGCCCTTCTGAAGCAGCAGCGTCAACTGGTCAGCCGCTACTGGCACGACGCCAATGTGCAGGTGGATGACTTTACGAATGAAGGCGTGGTTGCCTCCAGTGCGTGGCCGTTTCAGGTGAATTTGCTCAAGGCCAACAATCAGCCTGTCGATAGCGTCATTCCCGCTGAAGGCGCGACGGGCTGGGCGGATACGACGATGCTGCACGTCAACGCGCCGCATCCAAACTGCGCCTATTTGTGGATGGAGCATTCCCTTTCGCCCAAAGTGCAGGGCGATGTCGCCGCTTGGTTTGGCTCGGTTCCAACCGTTCCCGCTGCCTGTGAAAGCAACGAACTTTTGGGTGCGGACGGCTGCAAAACGAATGGAGCCGAGAACTTCGAGAAAATCCGCTTTTGGCGTACTCCGGTTGCCGCCTGCGGAAAGGGCGAATGCGTTCCGTATTCAGAATGGAGTTCTAACTATCTGGCGATTATTGGCGGGCAGTAGGGGGGGTAGGGATTAGGAAGGGGTTAGGCAGCAAGCTAGACCTCCATCTCACAAACCCCTGACTCTGACTCCCGCTCATGAGTTCTGCTGTTTCGATCGCCCCCCTCCAATCCCCAATCCCCAACCCCTCCATGCCCCCCGCTGTCGAATTCCTCAACGTTACGCGCCACTTTGACGAAGTGCGAGCCGTCGATCGCCTCAGCTTCACGGTCAATCAGGGCGAATTTTTCTCGCTCTTGGGGGCCATCGGGGTCAGGGAAAAACCACCTGTCTGCGCCTGATTGCCGGATTTGATCAGCCGACATCCGGCAGCATTCGCCTCGCAGGTCGCGAAGCCGCCCAGTTACCGCCCTACGATCGCGACGTGAACACGGTCTTTCAAGACTACGCTTTGTTTCCGCACATGAGCGTCGGGCAAAACGTCGGCTACAGCTTGATGTTGAAGAAGACTCCAAGGGCTGAGCGCGATCGCCGTGTTGGGGAAATGCTCGATCTGGTGCAGTTGGGCAATCTGGTCGATCGCCGTCCCAGTCAGCTATCGGGCGGACAGCGGCAAAGAGTCGCTTTAGCTCGTGCCTTGATCAATCAGCCGGAGGTGCTGCTGCTGGATGAACCGTTGGGCGCGTTGGATTTGAAGCTTCGGCAGCAGATGCAAATCGAGTTGAAGACGATTCAGCAAAAGCTGGGGATCACGTTTATTTTTGTGACGCACGACCAAGAGGAAGCCCTGACGATGAGCGATCGCATGGCTGTCTTCAATCTGGGTAAAATCGAGCAGGTCGGCAGTCCGATCGAAGTTTACGAGCATCCCAAAACGCCATTTGTCGCAGATTTTGTCGGCATCTCGAATCTGATTCAGGGATCGCTGGCCGAACGATTGACGGGATCAGCGCAGCCGATCGCCCTGCGGCCTGAAAAAATTCAACTGCATTCGATCGACTCTGCGGAAGGCACAGTCGGCAAAATTCAAGAAGTTGTCTATCTGGGCATGTACACCCGCTATCGCGTCCAGCTTGATCCCGCAGGTGAACTGATCGTTGTGGAGCAAAATTCGGCGGGATCGCGATTTCAAACAGGCGATCGCGTCTGTCTCACCTGGCAATCGCAGCATATTTCTCCGGTAACGTCATGACGGCACAGAGCGAAAATTCAGTCGGGATCACTCGGCAAATTGCCACTTACCTTTACCAGCGTCCGCGCCTCGTTCTTATGCTGCTGCTGGCTCCGCCGCTCGTGTGGTTTGGCGGCGTGTATGTGGGATCGCTGGCAACGCTGCTGATTCAAAGCTTTTTTCACCTGGATGATTTTACGGGGCAGGTTGTCCGAGAATTCACGCTGCGGACGTATCGTGAACTGCTGACGCCTGCAAGTTTGAGTATTGTGCTGCGGACAATGACGATGGCCGCCAGTGTGACGGTGACGACGATCGCGCTTGCCCTGCCGCTGGCCTACTACATGGCTCGCTATGCGACGGCTCGGATTAAGGCAGTTTTGTATCTCGCGGTTGTCCTGCCGCTGTGGGCGAACTATCTGGTGCGCGTTTACGCCTGGAAATTGATTTTGGCGAAAGAAGGCATTTTGACCTGGGTGATTCGGCAAATTCATCTCGAATGGCTGCTCGATCGCCTGCTGCAACTGCCGATCGTGGGCGGGTCGTCCTTGTCCGTGTCGGCGATCGGGATGTTCCTCGCCTTTGTCTATCTCTGGCTGCCCTACATGATTTTGCCGATCGAAGCGGCCTTGGAGCGCGTCCCCGCGTCGCTGATCGAAGCCTCTGCGGACTTGGGCGGACGACCCTGGAATACGTTTCGCAATGTCACCTTGCCGCTGGCCTTTCCCGGCATCGTAGCGGGATCAATCTTTACCTTCTCGCTGACCTTGGGCGACTTCATCACGCCGAGCATTTTGGGAAATTCCAGTCCGTTCATTGGGCAGGCGGCGTATGTGTTGCAGGGCACGGCGGGCAACATCCCACTCGCGGCGGCATTTACGGTTGTGCCGATCGCGATCATGAGCGTCTACCTGCTGGTGGCAAAGCGATTGGGAGCGTTTGATGCAGTCTAAAGCTTTGGGGAAGCCCCCTAAATCCCCCATGAAT